>JASHYQ010000308.1 GCA_030042955.1 Thermoplasmata archaeon | reverse complement strand
GCACCGACTCCCACACCAACATGCTGGGGGCGATGGGCGCGTTCGCGGCCGGCGTCGGCCCGACCGAGATGGCGGCCGTGCTGGCGCTCGGCGAGCTCTGGCTGAAGGTCCCCCCGACCCTCCAGGTACGGGTGCACGGACGGTTCGGCCGGGGCGTGACCGCGAAGGACCTGGTCCTCCGAATCCTCGGGGAGGTCAAGACGACGGGCGCGACGTACAAAGCGGTCGAGTTCACCGGCCCCACGGTCCAGGGCCTCTCGATGCCCGAGCGGTTCACGATCTGCAACATGACCACCGAGATGGGCGCCAAGGCCGGGATGGTCGCCCCCGACCAGACGACGTACGATTACCTCGCTCCGATCGCCAAGCACGCGATGCACCCGGTCCAGCCCGACGCGGACGCCCGCTACGAACGTGTGATCGATATCGACGTCGACGGGATGCCGCCGATGGTCGCCTGCCCGTACTCTCCGGACAACGTCCGGCCGCTCCCCGAGGTCGTCCGGGAGCACGTCAAGGTCGACCAAGTCTTCCTGGGCTCCTGCACGAACGCGCGCATCGAGGACCTGAGAGAGGGCGCCGCGCTGATGAAGGGGCAGAAGGTCGCTCCCGGGGTCCGGTTCATCGTCTCCCCCGCCTCGACCAAGATCTACCAGCAGTGCCTCGAGGAGGGGATCATCCAGACCTTCACGGAGGCCGGGGCGGTGTTCACGAACTCGAGCTGCTCGGCCTGCTTCGGCGGCAATATGGGGATCCTCGCGCCCGAAGAGGTGTGCGCCTCGTCGTCGAACCGGAACTTCCCGGGGCGCATGGGCGCGAAGCAGGCACGGATCTATCTCCTCTCGCCCGCCGCGACCGTCGCCGCCGCGATCCGGGGGGAGCTCGCCGACCCTCGGGAGATGATGTAGGGCGCCATGAAGGACGTCATCGAGGGCCGGGTGTGGGTGCTCGGCGACGACGTCGACACCGACGGGATCATCAGCGGCAAGTACCTCACGATCATCGACCCGAACGAGCTCAAGAAGCACGTTTTCGAGATCGCGCTGCCGGAGTTCGCCGAGGGCGCGCGCCCGGGGGACCTCATCGTCGCCGGTGAGAACTTCGGGTGCGGGTCGAGCCGGGAGCACGCCCCCCAGGCGATGCGGGCGATCGGCGTCGGCGCGGTCGTCGCGGACTCGTTCGCCCGCATCTTCTACCGGAACGCGGTCAACCTCGGGATCCCGACGATCGAGGCCCGGGGGGTCCGGGCGCTCTTCGAGCGGGGCGACACCGCCCGGATCGAGATGCGCGCCGGTCGGGTCACCAACGTTCGCACGGGAGCCTCGGTCACGTTCCCGCCGCTCCCCCAGCATCTCCTCGAGCTCCTCGAGGTCGGCGGCCTGGTCGAGAAGGTCCGGTTGGAGCTCGAGCACCGGAAGGCCGCCGCCGGGGCGGCTCCATGAAGGAGGCGGGCTACGAGGTCGCGGTCTTCCCCGGGGACGGTACCGGACCCGAGGTCGTGCGGGAAGGGCTGAGGGTCCTCGCCGCGCTCGCCGAGGGGGGACCGGCCCCCTGGCGGACGACGGAGTATCCCGGAGGCGGCCAGTACTACCTCCTTACGGGCCGAGAGTGGGAGCCGGAAGCCGAGGCAGCGGCGCACCGCGCGGACGCGATCCTCCTCGGCGCGGTGGGGTGGCCGGGCGCGACGCTCCCGAATGGGGACATCGCGGGTCGGGCCCTCGTCCTGGGGCTTCGGGAACGGCTCGACCTCTTCGCCAACGTTCGGCCGTGCCGACTGTATCGCGGAGTCACTCACCGGATCAGCGGTCGGTATCGCGAAGTCTGGTCGCCGGAGCAGGTCGACCTGGTGATCGTGCGCGAGAACACCGAAGGACTCTACACGCCGGCGCGGGGACGGTTGAAGCGCGGAGGAGAGACCGAGGTCGTCATCGACACCCGCGTGATCACCCGCAAGGGGGCGGAGCGGGTGATCCGGTTCGCGTTCGAGCTCGCCCGTCAACGCCCGCGCGGGGCCCCGGAGGACGGGGTCAAGCGGGTGACCTGCATCGACAAGGCGAACGTCCTCGAGGGGTGCCGGTTCTTCCGGGAGGTCTTCGAGGAGGTCGGCAAAGAGTACCCGGAGGTCGAGCGGGAGTACGCCCACGTCGATGCGTTCACCCAGTGGCTGGTCCGCAACCCGGAGCACTACAACGTCGCGGTGTCCACGAACCTGATGGGCGACATCGTGACGGACCTTGCGTCGGTCCTCCAGGGCGGGATGGGGTTCGCGGCCGGTGGGAACATCGGGGCCTCTCATGCGATGTTCGAGCCCGTGCACGGTTCCGCTCCCAAGTACGCGGGCAAGAACCAGGTGAACCCGTTCGCGACCTTCTTCGCGGTCGAGCAGATGCTGCGATGGCTCGGGTCCACCCACCAGGACCTGCGCCTGGTCCACCAGGCCGACCGTCTCGAGCGGGCGCTCGCGGAGGTCCTCGCCCACGGGGGCTCCGGGACGTACGACCAGGGCGGGACCGCGACGACCTCGGAGACCGGGGACCGGGTCGCGGAGGCCGTCCGGAGGGTCGCCCGATGAGCGTCCGGAGCGTCGCGCTGGTCGGCGGCGTCACGACCAAGTTCGGGGTCCGCCCGGCGACCTGGTCGGAGCTGGCTCAGGAGGTCGGAGCCGCCCTCTTCCGCGCGGTGCCGGACCTGCGGGCCGAGGAGGTCGACTCCCTCTTCGTCGGCGCCGCCGAGCCCGAGCGCTTTGCGTTCCAGTCCCACGTGGCCCCCCTCGCGGCCGAGCAGATGGGGCTCCGACCGACCCACATCATCCAGCGCACGGAGCTCGCCTGTGCCTCGGGCCAGTCGGCGATCCGCTCGGCGTATGCGGCGATCGCCTCAGGACTCTCGGAGGTGGCCGTCGCGGTCGGGGTCGAGAAGATGAACCTCCCGTCAATGGCCGAGGCGAGCACCGCGATGGGCTGCGTGATGGACCGTCCGTGGGACGGCCCGCACGGCGCGACCGCGCCCCCGTTCTTTGCGATGGTGGCCCAGCGGCATCAGCTTGAGCACGGCACGACGGACGAGCAGATGGCCGCCGTCAGCGAGAAGAACCACCGGTTCGCCAACGCGAACCCGACCGCGCAGTTCTACGAGAAGAAGTTCTCCCGGGAGAAGCTGCTCCACCTCCCCCTGGTCGCCCCTCCGCTGCGCCTGGGCGATTGCTCGTCGATGACCGACGGAGCCGCCGCCGTCGTCCTGGTCGCGGAGGAGCGTGCCCGCCAGTTCACGGACACCCCGGCCTGGATCCGGGGGACGGGCCAGTACTCGAACTTCCACAACCTCGCCCACGCCGGCTCCCTGACCGACTGGGTCGGCCTCCGCCACGCGGCCCGGGAAGCGTTCGGCCGCGCCGGGATCGGTCCGAACGACCTCGATTTCGCGGAGGTCCACGACTGCTTCACGATCTCGGAGATCATCGAGTACGAGATGTTCGGATGGTGCCCGCCGGGCCAGGGGGGCCGGTTTGCTGCCGACGGGCAGGGCGACATCGGCGGCAAGCTGGTCGTCAACCCGCGCGGGGGCCTCCTCGGGTGCGGCCACCCCCTCGGGGCGACCGGGGTCGCCCAGGCGGTCGAGGTCCTCCAGCAGTTCCAGGCGAGGGTCCCGCCCGCACGGGCGGTGCCGGACCCGGAGTGGGCCCTCGTCCACAACCTGTCGGGCAGCGCGAACGTCCACTCGGTCATGATCTACCAGCGGGGAGGGGCGGGATGAGCTCGGCGAGCCGCTCCCGCCGACCCGCCCCGACGACCGCCCCTCCAGCGGCGGAGCCTCGAAGCTCGCCCGCCCCCGCCGCCGCTCCGGAGACGCGCCCCCGGGAGAAGCGCCCGTTCCTGCTCGACTTCTTCCCGCTCGACACCCCCGACCAGACCCGGCTCTCGGCGTTCTACGACCGGCTTCGGACGGGCCATCTGTCGACGACCCGTTGCCCGAAGGACCGGTCCCTGCACTGGCCCCCCCGGACCGCCTGTCCCGACTGCCACACCGAAGAGCTCGACTGGGTCGACCTGCCCGAGCTGGGGAAGATCTACGCGTTCAGCGCCGTCCTCGGAGGAGCCCCGCTGGGGATGGAGTCCGAGGTCCCCTTCGCGGTCGGGTTGGTCGACCTCGACGGGGCCCCGCTCCGCCTGTTCGGACGGATCGAGGGTCGCCCGTGGAACGAGCTCCGGATCGGGCAGGCGGTCCGGGTCGAGACGTACGACATCGGGGACGGCCGGTACTTCTACCGGTTCCGGGTCCGGGACTAGGCCGCGAACGCCCGGAGCCCCTCCCGGTCGGGGGGGCCTCGTTCACGAGAGTAGCCTATTTATACACCCCCCAGGTCTCGCGGCCCGCCGGTTCGAGGAGAGCCGGTCCGAGATGCAGTCGAGTTCCGATTGGTGGCGCCGCAACGGCTGGACCGTGGCCATCCTGCTGGCCGCGTTCGGGATTGCCTTTGCCCTCCGGACGGTGTGGACCTACCCGATCATTCAGCAGTGGGGAGCCCTGTACTCCTACGCCGGGGGCTCGGACTCGTACTATCACTCGCGCGTGATGACGTACATCATCCAGACGCACACGAACTTGATCCACGACCCGATGCTCAAGTTCCCCTTCGGGGAGAACAACCCGCGGGAGCCGCTCTTCGACTGGATGAACGCGGTGCTCGGCATTGTCTTCGCCCCGCTCTTCGGCGGAAGCGCCGTCAACGCGGCGGCCTGGTTCTTGGACTTCCAGGGCCCGTTCTGGGCGGCGCTGACCGTCTTTCCCGTCTACCTGGTGGGGAAGGAGATCAGCTCGCGCCGGATGGGGCTCATCGCCGCGATGATCTTTCCCTTCATCCCGGCGAGCATCGACTCGTCGATCTTCGGCTATGCGAACTACCTCTCGTTCTACACGTTCATCATCGTGGTGGTCCTTTATTCCTGGATCCGGACGGTCAAGTCCGTAGGGACGCGTCGGTACGTCGGACGGTACGCCGACCCGAAGCAGGTCGTCGCCGGCCTCCGGTCGTTCCTCGTCTACGAGCGGACCGGTGTGAAATGGGCGGTCTTCACCGGCGTCGGGCTCGGCGCGCTCGCTCTCGCCTGGCAGGGCTACACGTACGCCGTCGTCGTGATCGCCGTCTCGGTCCTGATCCTGGTGATCGCGGAACGGATCCGGCGGGTCGATTCGTTCTCGCTCTATCTCTCGGCGTGGATTGTCGGGCTGGTCGGCTTCCCGATGGCCATCCCGTACTACGTGGTCCAGCAGCAGTTCGTCGTCTGGTTCGAGCTGCCGCTGCTCCTCTACTTCGGCACGCTGGTCCTTCTCTTGCCCTTCATGCTGATGCGGGACACCCCCTGGGTGATCTCGATCCCGGGCCTCGCTGGTCTGGTCGTCGTCGCCGGCGCGGTACTGTCGGTCGTCAGCCCGTCCAACTTCACCAGCATCGTCACGGGCCAGGGATACTTTGTCAAGAACCTGATCTACTCGACGGTCGCCGAGGCGCAGGCGCCCTCGATCGACGAGCTGGTGATCAGCTACGGCGTGATCACGTTCTTCCTGGCGTTCGTCGGGGTCGGGCTCTTCGTCTATCAACTGATCCGCGGTCGGTTCCCTCGGGCCGTCCTCGTCTTCCTCATCTTCGCGGTCCTCTCGGTGGCCCTCCCCATCTCGGCGGCGAAATTCTTGCTGCTCGGTTCGCCGGCGTTCGCGCTGTTGCCGGCCGAGGGGCTACGACGGGCGCTGGACGTCGCCGGCTACCCCGAGCTCCGACGCACGGTCGCGTCGCTCTCCGACCGTCGGAGCCAGCTGTCCGCCTTCCGGCGGGCGTTCAAGGCCCGGCATGTCCTCATCCTGTTGGTCGTGGTCGGGATCCTCCTCCCGAACATCTGGCTCTCGATCGACGCGGGGATTCCCGGGAACACCAAGGGCCAGTTCGCGAGCCAGGTCGAGGACTCGCTCCCGTCCTGGCTCCAACCGAACTCCTCCATTGGCTCGGCCGCCTACTTCGGTGCGGCGGGGACCAGCATCGACACCCCCGACCAGTACGACAGCGCCGGTTACAATTGGCTCGCGACGCAAGATACGGCCCTCCCGCCGGCGTCGCGTCCCGCGTTCGTCAGTTGGTGGGACTATGGCTTCCAGGCCATCGACCAGGGGCAGCATCCGAGCGTCGCCGACAATTTCCAGAACGGGATTGACCCCGCCGGTCAGTTCCTGCTGGCCCAGAACGAGTCCCTGGCGATCGCGGTCCTCACGACGACCCTCCTCCAGGCGGAGCAGACGAAGAGCGGGACCCCGTACCTTCCGTCGGGCCTGAATGCGATCCTCACGGCCGACGGGGTGAACGTCGCACAGCTCCACAACCTCATGGTGAACGAGAGCACCGACCTGTCGCTCGTCATCAATCACCCCGAACGGTACCTCGCCGTCGACCCGAGCACAATCACCGCGGACAATGCGATGTACCTGGCGGTCTCCTACTTCCTGGCCGACACCCTGCCCCTCTCGGGGGTCGCCGAGGTCTACGACGACGTCCAGGCGTACACCGGCTGGACGATTCGCTACGACATGACCGACAGCCGCCTGATCCCGTTCTCGGGCCAGGATACGGGCATCTTCTACGCGCCGGCGGACCTCACAGGGCGCGTCATCAACGGCGCGGGCCTGCCGACCTCGTTCTTCAACGTCACGGTGCTCGGGTCGGATGGGAATACGTACCCGCTGGGGCAGGTCCCGGGGAGCGTCGCGGCGGTCAACTACACCGTGAACTATTTCGCCCCGTTCTATCAGTCGATGATCTACCGGACGTACTTCGGGTACAACGGCACGAACATCGGCCTGACCGGCGGGATCCCGGGCCTCTCCTCCAACCTCGCGACCTCCCCCATCGAACCCGGCTGGATGCTCCAGCACTTCGAGGTCGTCTACAAGACCGCCTTCTACTGCCCGACCCAGGCCGACGACGCGTCGGACTCCCACTGCCTGGCGGAGAACACCCCGACTGCCCGCGCGATGGCCCAGGCGGTTAACGGGTCGGTCGCGAACACGTCGGCGATCCGCTACTTCGAGGGCGGCGAGTCGATGCTCGAGTACTACCCCGGCGAGACGCTGCTCGGCACCGTCCAGCTCCCCGACGGGACCCCGGTGACGGGCGTCCGTGTCACCGTCAGCGACCAATGGGGGATCCCTCACATGACGACGTTCACCGGCGCGAGCGGCAACTTCTCGCTCGTCCTCCCGCCGGGGAACGACACCGTGAACATCACGACCGGAACGTTGCAGGGGCTCTCCCAGCAGGGGAACATCCTCATCCGCTCGGTCAAGGAGTTCGTCCCCGACGCCCTCGGCCTGAACCTCCACCCGCCCACCCTAGTCCAGACCATCAACGTGGGAGGGGCCCCGGTCGCCGGGACCGTCTACTGGAACGTCGCGAACAACACCACCTTCCTCCCGCGAACTGACCCGGTGATCCCCGGGGCTCAGGCGGTCCTCTGGGGACCCAACGGGCTCGCCAAGGTGACCGCGGTGACCGACCAGGGTGGGTCGTTCGACCTCCCGAATGTCCCGCCCGGCGTCTATAACTACAGCATTCTCTACGACGGCCACAACTTCTCGCAGAGCCAGCTGTTCGTCCACCCCAGTACCTTCACGAACGCCTCGGCCGGTCTCGGGGCCGGCGTGGTCACCGGGAACGTCACGTTGTCCGGAGGCCTCCCCGTGGCGGGGGCCCGCGTCGTGATCGGGAACACGAGCGGGGTCGTTGACGTCAACGTCACCAACGCCAGCGGGCTGTACACCTTCTCCGCCCTCGCGCCCGGGAATTACACCGTCTCCGTGACCGGCCCAGCGGCCCCGTGGGGGACCCCGGGTCGGGCTGTCTCGATTACGTTCCCGGCCGAGACGGTCCGCGTGCCCTTGGTGCTTCGGCCGGTAGCTCAGGTCCAGTACGTCGTGGAAGCGAACGGGGGCGGGGTCGCCAACATCCCCGTGCGGTTCGTGCCACTCCCGGACCTCTCGAACGCCTCCGTCTCTGCGGTCGGAGCGCTCCAGGCTTTGACCGGGAACGGGACCACGGTCGTCTCCGGACCTAACGGGCTGGTGACGGCGACCCTCCCCGTTGGGAACTACTCGGTGTACGCCCTGGGCTACGTCGGCTCGTCCCTCGAGGCCGCGATGAGCAGCACCGCGGTGTTCCCGGGTCTCCCGTCCGAGCTCAACACCCTCGCCCTTCAGCCCTCCGCGACCCTCTCCGGCTCCGTCCAGACCCCGGGCGTTCCCCCCAGCTCGACCGACGTGGCCCTCCTCGTGTACGGCGCCGGCGAGTCGGAGGTCACGGTCTGGGCCGGTGCGGCCCACAACTATTCCGTCGTCCTCCCGCTCGGGTCGTACACCGTCCTTGCGCTCGAAGGGGGCTCGGCCAAGGGGGAGGCGGTCTACGCCGGGCTCGGCTCGGCCACCCTGACCTACGGGACGACCCTCGACCTCACCGCCGTTCCCGCGATCACGAGCCACTTCACGGTGGGAACCACGCTCTCGAACGGGGCGTTCTTCCCCGCGGCGGCGGCGACCGTGTCCGTCTCGGCCGGCGTCGGGGGCCCGACGGTCACCACGCTCGCGGGGACGAACGGAAGCGCCACGTTCGTGTTGCCCTCCCAGCTGCCGATCACCGCCGGCTCGTACTGCGTGGCCGCGGCGTCGGCCGGGTTCAACTCGACCAGCAGCTGCGCCTACTCACCGAGCGGCCTCGCCTCGCTCTCCCACCTCCCGCTCACCCTGACGCCGGTCCCCGTCACGCTCCGCGTCCTCGGCCTTCCGTCGGGGACCCGGATCAGCGTCAACCTGAGCGCGACGAGCCTTACCGCGACCAC
>JASHYQ010000307.1 GCA_030042955.1 Thermoplasmata archaeon | reverse complement strand
CGGTCCGCGGGCGGGGTCTTATCCCACGGGCGACGAGGACGCGGTAGCTCGGTCACGCGCTCGCCTCCTTCGCCCGCGCCAGTTCCGCGGCACGTTGCACCGCGGCCACGATCCGGGCATATCCCCCGCACCGGCAGACATTGCCCTCCAACGCTGTGCAGATCTCTTGCCTCGAGGGGGCAGGGTGGGTCCGCAGCAGGGCGGTCGCACCGACAACCATCCCGGGGGTGCAGTACCCACATTGAAAGGCCCCCAGCTCGGCGAACGCCTGCTGTACCGGAGTCAGCGCCCCGTTCCGGGCGAGGCCCTCGATTGTCGTGACCTCCCGCGCGCCGACCTCTGCGAGATGCAGTTGGCAGGAACGAACGGCGCTCCCATCGACGAGCACGGTGCAGGAACCGCACTCGCCTTCCCCGCATCCGTACTTGGTCCCGGTGAGCCCAAGTTCGTTACGCAAGATCGCGAGCAGCGGTCGGTCCGGGTCTCGCCGTACCAGGTACACTCTCCCGTTGACCTTCAGTCGGAGCTCCAGCGGCGTCATGGCCCGCTAACCTTGCGCGACCGCGCCGTACCGGCTCCCGCCTGATTAGCCGCGAAGTCCATGGGGAGGCTCATCGCTTCCTTCGTGCGAAGGGGAACCGGCGAGGGCTCATATGGTGAGCCCGGGAAACCCTCGCTCAGCCCGAGCGCGGGGCGGTGGCGCCGGCGAGGCTCGCGATCAGAGCGTCCGACGTACGCCATGCCAGCGCCAGAATCGACATCATCGGGTTGGACCCCGGCGCGGACGGGAGGAGGCTCCCATCCCCGATCCAGAGCCCGTCCACACCGTGAACCTCGCCGGTGGGCCGCGCGGCGGAGCGGCGCGGGTCGATGCCCGCGCGTGCCGAACCCAGGGGGTGGGCCGAGAAGAGCGCCACCGCGTTATCCCGGATCCCTCTTGCCTTCACCTCCGCGATGAACCGGTCGAGCTCGGCAGGCGAGACGGTCCGAGTGCCGTCGCCGACCTCGACCCGCGGCGTGTGCAGGGAGGTGATCCGAACGGCTCCAGCCGCCTCGAGGATACGGGCCGTCTCGACGATTCCTCGGACAAGGTTTTGTCGGTCCCGGGGAGTCAGGCTGTACTGGAACCGGGGGCGACCGTCGCGATCGACTGTCACCCGTCCTTCGCCCACATCGCGGACGAGCACGATAGGGGTAGCAACCCGCTCCGTCCGCTCCATCTGGGCTCGGAACGCCGTCCCGCCGTCCCACGGGAGCGCAATGGCCGCGAGGCCCGGGTGGGTGGGGGCGACCTCGATCCACGGTCCATGGGCCCCCTCATCCGTCGTTTGGAACCGGTAGACCCCGACTGTCTGGTGCGGCCCCTCCCACGTCCTGATGGCCGACGGGAACTCGCCCGCGAGGGCGGTCGTCGGGTCGAGACGTAGACCGGCCCCGACGCCCGGAAACCGGACTCCCGAGCGGAGCAGCAGCGCCGGTGTCTGCAACGCGCTGCCAGCGACGACCACGGCGCGCGCTCGCACGTGAACCCGGAAGGTCCTCGGCCCGTCGTGGTACGTGGCCCGAACGCCAGTAGCCCGGCCTCGCTCGACCTCGACCTCGTCCGCCCGAGTGGAGGCGTAGAGCCTCGTGCCGCGGGCAAAGGCGTCGGCGAGGAACGTGGTCAGGGTTCCCTGGCGGGTGGCATACGGGCAGCCGAAAGTGCAGAACCCGCAGCGAGAGCGACATCCGACCGCATTCCGGGCGATGATGTCCCAATCGACCCCCTGCCGGTACCCGAGCGCGACGCACCCCCTCCGCAGCGCGTCGTTCGAGGGGTTGACGTCGCTCTCGGTCGTGGAGACCCGGAGCCGGTCGGAGACCTCACGGAAGGCGCGGTCGAATTCGGGTCCGTCGACCCCGGCCATCCCTCCCTCTCGAGCCCATTCCGCACGGGCCTCGGGACGCGGAGGAAGGCAGGTCATCCAGTTGATCGCGGTACCCCCTCCCACGGTCTCCCCGGCCAGGATTCCGATGGAGTGCTCGGTGTTGGTGATGATTCCACGGCCCACGAACAACCGGTCGTGGGCCTCGCGCTCGCTTCTTGGGTAGCGCAGCCCGGGGAACCACGGCCCCGCCTCGAGCACGACGACCCGGTATCCGGCGGCCGCGACGCGCGCAGCCACTACGCTCCCCCCCGCGCCGCTTCCGACCACGCAGACATCGGCCACCTCCTCCGCATCGCGCTCCGGCCGGACTGGGGCAAACCCCGCGAGCGGGTCGGGTACGTCGACGGGCAAGGTGGGTGGTTGGTAGTGGATCCGGTCCCACAACGGATGCGAGTCGTCCGCGGTAGGTCTCGAGAAATAGAGACCTACGGCAAGACGCTTCACCGCATGAAATCCCTTCCGTTTAACCCCGAGTCGGCTGCGCGACATCGCCCGGAGGTACGCTTCCCGCTGGGCAGCGTCGAGCCTCGTGAACCGGACCGGCCGACCGGCGAGCAGGAGGTTGATCCCCCGGCTCTCCACCGCGCGGAGCAAGGTGGCGAACTCGGCTCGTTCGGCAGCCGGGAGACCCTCAACCATCTCGGCGACGTCCCGGTCCACGCCGACCTGACTGCCGGCCGGGTAGTGGGGGACGGTATCCGACGCGCCGCTCTCGGGGAGAAGAGTATCCACGAGGGCGGTGAGGACCGGGGTGGTCGACACGACCCGGCCGAGGGATGCGATGTATTTCGGTCTCTCGGTCGGCCGTCCCAAAAGGGTCCCTCCCCCGGCTGGAGTCCCCGTTAGCACCGGAGGGCGGTCCTGCTCAAGGAATTCCCGTATGGCTCTCGCCGATCTAACGTTCGCCGTGACGAGACAACGGGTAGGACATCTCGGACCCCGACTCGGTCAGCCGCCGACTCGGCACGCCCGAGGATGGGAAACGTGCGGATGAGGCTCCATCCGGGGGGCCAAGGCGAACTCGTTGGGGCTCGAGCGATTCACCGGGATCGAAGTCGGGGATACCCCCGGTCCTCGAGTTCCGGAGACCCGGGGCTCCGTACGAGGTGCTGTGCCTC
>JASHYQ010000306.1 GCA_030042955.1 Thermoplasmata archaeon | reverse complement strand
CCGCGCTTGACAGCGATGCGAGGAACTGGGGAGACCGGTCGCAAGCCTGGCGGGCTCACCGGTGAAGAGTACCGAAAGGTCATGGCGCAAGTTTACGAGGCGGGCGATACCCCGTGGGACTCCGGACGGCCGGACGCCGAACTGATCCGTACCGTAGACGCCGGCGAGCTCCCTGGCTCCACCTTGCTCGAGCTGGGTTGCGGGACGGGAACGAACTCGGTCGAGCTCGCGCGCCGAGGCTACCGGGTCACGGCGATCGATCTGGTGGCGGTCCCGATCGCGAAAGCTCGAGAGAAGGCCAGGAAGGCCGGGGTCGACGTGGAGTTCCTCTGCGGGGACCTCACGCAGATGGATCTCGGGGGGCCGTTCGACTGCATCTTCGATCGGGGACTCTACCACGGTATCAGGGGCCGGGATCTCGCCGGGTTCCTTTCGACGCTCGGGCGGGTCACTCGTAAGGGAAGCCGATGGCTCTCCCTCGCTGGAAACGCGAACGAGGCTCTCCAGAACGGACCTCCCGTGGTGCGAGAAGAGGAGTTTCGCGCCGAACTCGGGCCCCTCTTCCGGGTCCTGCGGGTTCGAGAGTTCAGGTTCGATCTGGCCACGGACTTCCAACCCTTGGGGTGGTCGATTCTCGCGGAGCGCCGCTAGTGCCGGAATCGGTCGCCGCGGGGCAGTCGAGCGAGAGCCGGAACCCGCCATAGAGGAAAAGGAACTGGTTCCGACCGGACGATACCGCGGCCTTGGGGACGCGTCCCCCGAGCATGCGGAACCTATACCACAGCCTCGAAGATGCTGCCTCGGATGGCGTTCTCATCGGCCGCGTCCTGCCCCCGTTGTGGCAAGCCGATGGAAACCGGGATTGTGGCGACCACCGGACTGCTAGCCTGGCAGCAGAAGCGGACGCGTTTGCTGCTCAACGGGGAGATCGTCGGGAAGAAACGGGTGGCGACGACCCCGAACTACCAGGGTTGGCGCTGTCGGGAGTGCTGCTTGCTCCTTCTTGACTACAGTCGTCCCGTGTAGTCCGAGCGCTACACACCCACGGGTTGGCTACCACTCGGAGTTACCCCGCGTTTGTCACCGACGAACCGGGCGCGCCATCCCACGGGGTTAGGTGCATGGAGTTCCGTGCGTTCACTGCGCGTCGTGACGACGGTGTCCTGCTCGGTCATCGGTTGCAGTTCGGAGGGCACTCGTTGGGCTATCACGACAACGAGCCCGCTTCGATTCTCACTCTTGGTTCCACGGTTTTGGAGGATAGAGACCCCTAGGTTCGTCTGCGATAAACACGCGAAGGAGTACGCTGCCAACGGCGCTTCAGTAACGCCTGCCCTGGAGCGAGAAACCCACCCTATCTTGGCCGACTCGAATGGATCCGGTCAGGGTTCCGGGCAGCTCTGGTGCCGCAGGGAGGAAGGCGCCGGTTTCGAGCCGGTCCTTCTGCCGATCTCTCCGGGGAGAACCTAATCTAACGGAAGCGGATGCCCGGCTATGACGGCGACCCGCCGGCTGGCCGCCATCATGTTCACGGACACGGTCGGTTACTCGGCCTCATCACAGACCGACGAGTCGGGAACGCTTCGGCGACTGAGAGAACAGGAGGAGCTCGTTCGCCCCCTCCTGAAGGAGTACCAGGGTCGAGAGATCAAATCGACCGGCGACGGCTTCCTTGTCGAGTTCGACAGCGCGCTGAAGGCCGCCCAATGCGCGATCGAGATCCAGCGCCGGATGCACGAGCGCAATTCCCAGCGGAACGTCGTATCGGTCCAGTTGCGGATCGGCATTCACCTAGGAGATGTGGAGGAACATGGCGACGACATCTTCGGAGACGCGGTCAACATCGCCGCTCGCGTGGAGCCCATGGCCGACCCGGGAGGGGTTTGTGTTTCCGGACCGGTCTTCGACCAGGTCCACCATAAGATCCCGAATGCGTTGGAAAAGCTTCCCCCGGCGAACCTCAAGAACCTGCGCTTTCCGGTCGACCTCTATCGGATCGTCCTGCCGTGGATTTCCCAGCCGTCCGTGACGTCGAGATCCGGGCCGATCCGGCTCGCCGTCCTCCCGCTCGCGAACATCAGTCCCGATCCGACCGACGAGTACTTCGCCGACGGGCTCACCGAGGAGCTGATCACCGTCCTCTCGCAACTGCGGGACCTCCGGGTGATCGCCCGGACCTCGGTCAACCTCTACCGGTCCACGCCCAAGTCCGTCTCCCAGATCGGGTCCGAGTTGGGGGTCCAGGCGGTGCTGGAGGGCAGCGTCCGAAAGGCGGGCGATCAGCTTCGGGTCACGGTACAGCTCATCGATGTAGGGACGCAGGAGCACACCTGGGCGAACACGTTCGACCGCAAGCTCGACAACGTCTTCGCCGTGCAAGCCGAGATCGCCGAGCGGACGGCTCGGGCGCTCCTGCTCGAGCTCGTGGGGCCGGACCGTGACTCCCTACGGAAGGTGCCCACGGCCGACCTAGCCGCGTACAACTTCTACCTTCGGGGGATCCACGCCGTCCGACAGTTAGGTTACGAGGGCCACCAGGAAGCCATCGGATTCTTCGAGAAGGCGTTCCAGAGCGATCCCGGCTTCGCGGCCCCGTACGCCCACTTGGCGAATGTGCTGCTCAGCCTCGCCGGCGAAACGCTCTCCCCGAAAGAGGCGCACCCCCGTGCGAAGGAGCTGATCGCCAAGGCGCTGGAGCTAGACCCCAACTCCTCCGACGTGCGCACCGCCCGTGGGAACCTAGCCCTTCAGTACGACCACGACTGGGTGCTCGCCGAGGGCGAGTTCCAGCGGGCGATCTCGATCAACCCGAGCAACGCCATCGCGCACCGATGGTACTCAAGCCTCCTCGTGGCGCTCCAGCGGTTCGACGAGGCCGTGCGGGAGCTGCGGACGACGATCGAGCTGGATCCGCTCTGGGAACTTCCCCGGTGGAGGCTGAAATGGATCCTTAGACGTATGGGCGATACCGATTCGCTCATCGCCCACGCCGAAGATGCCCGCGACCGAAACCCGCAGGACGTGTGGCACCATATCCGCCTCGCGTTCGCCTACATCTACGCGGGCCGGATCGCCGACGCGCGAAGAGAATCGGAGTTCCCGGACTCGGAACCGCCCGACAACAATCGTAAGCTGAATTGGGCGCTGGTCTGGGCATGGGTCGGCAGGACCCAAGACGCCCGACGTGCGCTAAGGGAGTTGGAGGAGGCCTCCCGGACCCGGTACGTCAGTACGGAAGGAATCGCAGAGATTCACGCCGTCCTGGGTGACAAGGAGAAGGCACTCGAGTGGTTGGAACGCAACCAGGGCGAGGGGAGCAGTTCCCTCTGGGCGTGGTATCAGTCGCCGGCGTACGACTCGATGCGTGATGACCCGCGGTTCCGGTCGATGCTGGAACGATTGAACCTCCCGACGGACGTGAAGTGGGTGAGAGCCGTTGGGGAGGTCCCTGGTCGGTTCGAAAGAGGTCGAAGACGGCGAACAGGGCAACCCTAACGCGAACGGGTTGCCCTCGTCTCGAAGAGCCCCTCGTCCCGGGCACGTCGCCGGTTCTGCACGATCCCCGTGGATTCGCTCTGCGAAGAAGAGCCACGGGTCGGGCTCGCTGAGGCTGGCGTTGCGTGACGCGGGCGGACCGGCTCGTCGGAGAGTTGCGAGCTCAGGAGTACGCGGGGCTTCCGTGACGCGATGGGGAAGCCGATCCCCTCCGCGGGTAGGGGGCAGAAAGGCCGCTCTACCGGCCGCGACCGACGAGGAAGTCACCAGACCGAGAACCGCTCGGCCGGCGACCGCCACATCGGGGCGCCTTCACGCACGTCGAACGCGTCGTAGAACGCCTTCAGGTTCTCGGCCGCCCCGGTCGCCCGGAACCGGCCCGGCGAATGGGGGTCGGTGAAGAGCCGCCGACGCGACTCGGCCTCCGAGCAGTTCTGGCGCCAGACCTGGGCCCA
>JASHYQ010000305.1 GCA_030042955.1 Thermoplasmata archaeon | reverse complement strand
GGGGAGGAGCCGATGGACGAGGTCGACCCGGCCGGCCCAAGCGGTCTCGCCGCCCGCCAGCAGGTCGGCGACGTTCGGGTGGCCCGAGTCGTCCGTCCCGTACGTAGATAGGGCCAGCGCCCGCCGGTCGAGCGGGAAGACCTCCTCGACGTGGAGGAGGGCGATGAGGCGCTGTTGGGCATCGACGAGACCGACCTCATCTCCCACGCGCACCGACGCGGCCGACCGCGCGTCCGGGGGGACCGGAAAGAGGATGGGAATCGACCAGGGGAGCCCGTTCGGAAGCCGCCCCGTGGTCGTCACCGACCGCACGGTCGCCGCGTCCATGAATCCCTCGAGCGGGCTGTAGGCCCCGATGCCGATCTTCTCCGCGTCGTACAGCTGGTCGATCGGGGGACGGACCGTGACCAGGGCCCCGAGCTCGCCGTCGCGACGCGCGCGAGCGGCCTCGGGGAGCTGCCGGTCCACGAGGGGTCCGCCGTACGGGTCGATCATCGCGCTCGAGTCCCTTGCAGAAGGGCGAGCGAAGGATTCGCGGCCCCTTATGACCCCTCGCACGGGGGGACGACAGGCTCGGCGACCATCCGGGTGGGGGGGGCCACGGTCGCATGAATCCCACATTCGACCTTGCCACGGCCACGCCAGCGACCCGCACGTTCTGCTTCCCCGGTGGTGACCGGGGACGTGCAGGGAGCGCACCCGACGCTGGGGTACCCCTGGGCCCAGAGCGGATGGCGGGGGAGGTGATGCTCGTCGAGATAGGCCTCGACCTGCGCGAGCGACCACCCCGCGAGCGGGTTCACCTTGAACAGCCCGCCTCCGGCCGTGAGTTCCTGCCACTCCACCACCGAGGTTTGTCCCCGCCCTGCGTGCTGGCTGCGGCGGAGCCCGGTCATCCAGGCCCGGCGGCCCCTCAGGGCGTGCTGGAGCGGCTCCACCTTACGGAGCGCGCAGCACCGGTCGGGGTCCCGCGCGAACAGGTCGGCTCCGTAGCGGGCCTCCAACTCAGCCGGCGAGAGCTCGGGCCGCACGTCGACGATGTTCGCGTTCCAGTCGTGGCGAAGCCGGTCGCGGAACTGGAGTGTCTCGGCAAAGTGACACCCGGTCTCCAAGAACAGGACGGGGATGTCAGGTCGAATCTTTCGTGCGATGTCGAGCATCACGAGGCCGTCCTTGCCGAACCCCGAGCCGATCACGAGCCCGTCGCCGAACTGCGCGACGGCCCACCGGATGACTTCGGCCGGTTCCCGGCCTTCGAGCTCCCGGGACCAGAGCGCGGCCTGCTCCGGCGGAGGAACGGTCACCATCACACCGTATCCACGACTTCCCACGGTATTTGGCCACGGAGATGCGTGCGGAAATCGCACCCTCGTACAAAACCGGCGTAACCTCCCGAGGCGCCCTCTCCGCCACGAGGGCCGGAACCTCTATGTCGAGGGAGGAAGGTGCCGGCGCGGGTAGCCGCCATGGTTCAGAAAGTGAGCGAGATCGTAGGAACGTCGACCGAAGGATTCGCCCGGGCCGCCGAAAACGCCGTCAAGACCGCCGCGAAGAGCGTGCGCAACCTACGCTGGTTCCGCGTGACCGAACTCGAGGGGAGCATCAAGGACCAGAAGGTCCTGGAGTACCACGCCACGGTCAAGGTCTACTTCGACCTCGAGAGCTAGCGAGGCAGCGGGCCATCCCCGCCCGTGCCGCCCGGTCTCCGAGCGCGCCATCAGACGGCCATCACGGGAGAGGGCGGGGCCCGCGGTGCCTCTTGGATCAGCGCGAACATCGCCCTCAGGTGAGAGTAGACGCTCTGCACATCGCTGAGGAGGTTGGGCGAGGCCAATCCCTCCAGCACCTCCATCGCCTCGAGCAAGAACGCTCGCACGCAGCCGACGCTGCAGAAGGCCTCGTCGCGGAAGAGGTCGGTAAGCGCCTCGGGGACCTTCTCAAACTCGTAGCAGGAGGTTCCCACCGAGATCCAGGTACCACAGCGACACCGGTGGCGTTTCGCCGCGGGATGCTTCCCTAGCTGGACCGGGGAAGGCGACTCCGAAATCCTCCCCTCCATCGATCAACCCGGGCGACCCCGCGTCGGGTAAGGCGGCCCATCCCATGATGGTATCGCGAGGAGGGTCCGGGCGAGTGAGGGGTTGGTCCTGCTCAGCCAATCCGGAATCCGCTCGGCGCGTTCGACTCGGAGGTAAATAGAGAGACCTCCCCATGTCCTCGCAGGAAGCGATGGTGGCCGCAGCCGGCTCGGTTCGTCCGTTCGTCGGCCGGGTGGATACGGTCGAGACCCTGCGACGCCAGTTCGAAGAAGCCCGAGGGGGTGGCGGCAGCCTCACGCTCCTCGTCGGCGAGACCGGGGTCGGCAAGTCCGCCCTGGTCGCCGAGCTCGCCCGGTACATGCGGACCCGCGACACCCGCGTGCTGATGGGCCGCGCCCTCCCGCTCGACGACCCGCCTCCGTTCTCGCTGGTCCGTTCCGCCCTCGAAAGCGCCCAGGAGGAGGCGGTGTCAAAGACCGC
>JASHYQ010000032.1 GCA_030042955.1 Thermoplasmata archaeon | reverse complement strand
CGGCCGAGTCCGTGTTCGCCATCACGGGGAAGAACAAGCTCATCGACCTCGCGCTAGCGCTCGAGAAGGTGGCGCTGTCGGACGACTACTTCATCAAGCGTCGACTCTACCCCAACGTCGACTTCTATTCCGGTATCATCTACCAAGCGATGGGGTTCCCGACCGACATCTTCCCCGTCCTCTTTGCCATTCCCCGGATGTCCGGGTGGCTCGCCCACTGGCAGGAGATGCTGATGGATCAGGAGCAGAAGATCACCCGCCCGAGGCAGATCTACACCGGCCCCCGCGAGCGGCACGTTCCCGAGGAAGCGACCTAGCCCCCCCCGACGCGCCGCGCACTCGACTGACCTCTCTACGACCGGCGCGGCCCGCGTCGGGCACGCGAGCGAGGAAGCGGTCCGGTTGGAGCCGGAATGGGGACGAGTACGTAAACCTTCCATGAAGAAAATCTTATCCTCGAAGCCTCCGAGCCGGACGAAATGGGGCAGTAAAATCGAATTGACCCCACGTCTTTCGCCGCCGAGAATACTTCGCGGCTAGGAGGGTTATGGAGGCGACACCGACGCCGAAACTGAGCCTACGCGAACGACCCATGGACTGGAGCATCATCGAGGCGGCAGGAGACAACGTCCTCGACCGGTTCCGGGACGACCTCCGGGACATCGGGCTGGACATCGAGCTCTTCGAGAGCCGCATGGGGAACTACCTGCGGACGCCGACCCCGCGGCTGATCCCCCCCATCCTCAAGGCGGGGATCATGGCGCCGCTGGACATCGAGGACAAGGGGACCAGCTTTGAGGTTCGGATGAACCTGCCCGGCATCCCCAAGGAGCTGGTGGGGATCAAGTTCTCCGACCAGACCCTCGAGATCGAAGCCGAGACCAAGGCCGTCAAGGAGACGGAGCGCAAGAACTACGTCATCCGGGAGCGCCTGGAGAACGAGTACCACCGCCGGGTGAACTTCCCGACCCCGGTCGCGCCCGAGAAGACCGAGGCGAAGCTCGACCACGGCGTCCTGGTGGTCAACGTCCCGAAGCTCAAGCCCGCCAAGGAGCTCCGCGTCCCAGTGGTCTAGGTGGAACTGGAACCCGTTCTGATGGCCCCGGCCGGCTCGCCGCTCCCCGTTGGGGCACCTGGAGAGCGAGCTGGAGCCGACCGGGGCCGTGGTTGACGGCGGCGAGGCGGGTCCGAGGGGCGCCTCGCCGGCGAGCCAGCCCCGTTCTCCCTCAAAAAAGGGAAGGACTGGCCAGAGGAAGGTTTTTCCTCCATGACGAACCTGATTACGCGCACGGAGGGTCCCATGGCTGCGTCCTTGCATCGAAAGCGTGTCGTGGCCGGCGCGAGTCTAGCCCTCGCGATGGGAGTTCTCCTCGCGATGGGCCTTTCAGGAGTTTTCCTGGCCGCTCCGGCCCATCCGGACGGCGCTGCCGTGACGGTAGCCGGCGGCGCGCCGCAGCAATGGGCCTTCGGAGGGGCCGCAGCGGGTTCCTACAGTTGTACCACAACCGGATGCGACGACGGCACGAACATCACCAGCATCAGTCTCCATTACTATGCCGAGTGGGTGGTCATCTACACCGTCACGAACGTCTCGGCCACGCAGACCGAGGTCGAGGCTCAGGCGGCCATCAACGCCTCCGTGGCCCTCTCCCTCACGGGATGTGTCAGCGTAACCACCGGCGCGCCCTGCTCTTCGATCTCCGCGAGCGCGAACCTGGCCGGCCGTGAGACGGCCGGCGGCTTCACGAATGTCACCGACGCCGGAACCGTAAACCTGACCGCGGGCCCTGATGCGCCCAGCAGCGTCGCCGCCTTCGCGGTCATGAACGCGCAGTCGAACGCGTCGTTCAACTTCTCCGGGAGCTACTCCGAAAGCCTCGCCGGCTACGGAACGGCGAGCATCGCGTTCGATTTGGGCGGGTCCGAGGTCAGCTCCGTCCTCTTCACGACTCCGCTGGGAGTCGTCCCGATCGACCCGACCCCGGGTCAATGGTGGAACGCGAGCGCCCCGTACACGGCCTCGGGGGCCTACACGAGCGGCTACAGCCTCGGCGAGAGCGTGAACGGCAGCGCGGTCCACTCCACCGCGGATTGGCAGCACACCGCCGTCTCGCCTTCGGGGACCCTCCTGGTCAACGGGACGGACCTTGGGGCGTACACCCTGACCGACAACTACACGAGCCCGCCGACCGCCGTCACGGCCCAGGCGATCCTGCTCATGTTCTCGAACGGCGAGTTCACCGGGACGGATGGATGGCTCATGCTCCCGAGCGGCCTCTACGGTGGGGCCGATGGCCTTCTGGGCGACGTGAACCTGATCGCTGGCCAACACCCGGCCTCGAGCACGGCCGAGGGCGGGAACGAGTCGGCCTACTACGAGAGGGGCGTCGGATTCATTGGAGGGGATGAATCGGTGAACTCCTCGGCCGTCGGTGCCTCGGGTGGGCCCCAGTTCAGCCTCCGAGCCGGTCCAGAACCGGTTGCCGTGGCCGAACAGCAGTACTCGGCGATCACCTCGAACGCGGCGACGTCGAGCAGCTTCCCGTGGACCTGGCTGGTCCTCGCGGTGGTCGTCGTGGCGGTGGTCGGGCTGGTCGTGGCTCTGATGGTTCGCCGGTCCCGTCGGCGACCGCCGGTGGCCACCGCCGTCGGAGGGCCCACCCAGATGTACGCAGGCCCGAGCGGACCGGCGGCCTCCGGAGGTCCGGTGGCCCCGGCCCCGGAGTGGTCGGGCCCTGGCCCGATGCAGGCTGCGCCCGGGACGGCCGCAGTCCCTGTCTGCGTCACCTGCGGGCAACCCGGCACGTACGTGGCGCAATACGGGCGGTACTACTGCTACCACGACAAGGTCTACCTCTAGGACCGGCCTCGCCCTCCGCTTCGCTCAGGCGACCGGGACGCGAATCCGCTGCTTCCACCTTGGCGTCATCCTCGGGGAAATCGGACGGCCCTATTCGAGCGACACGTCGGAGCGGAGGTAGGCCCGCGTGGCTAGGACGAGCAGGACGACGGTTTCTGCGGCCAGTACGATCATCTCGTAACCGTTCGTGACCGTCAGGGCGCCGTGGTACCCGTTTCGGGCCGTGTCGGCGATGTAGGTGAGAGGGTTGATGACGAAGAGGACCTGCAGCGCGTAGGGGAGTTTCGTGCTGAACGGGTAGAAGACGGTCGAGGCGAAGTTGACGAGGAACAGGATCAGCACCTGGATGCTGTTGTAGGCGGTGTTCGACTTCACGTGGGCCGAGATGAAGAGCATGAGGGAGCCGAAGAAGATCGAGCCCAGCGCAATGGCGCCGAAGATTGCGAGCCCTCCGCCGAGGGGCACGGTCGCTGCCCCGAGGAGCAGAATCGCGAGCACGAGCATCACCGCCGCGCCGCCCAGCCCGAACAGCAGCGAGGTGAGCATGATGCCGAAGAGGTACTCGGCCCGCGTGAAGGGGCCTACCAGTAGCTGGGCCAGCATCCCCCAGCGGCGGTCGGCCCAGACCATACTTCCCCCGACCGTCCCCGCCATGACCGCCTGGAACGCCATCATCCCCGGCGCCAGGAAGGAGATGTACCCCCCGCTGGAGCCGGCGGCGGCGGCGAACGACCCAAAACCGTAGCCGAAGAAGACCAGGTACATCGCCGGGAGTCCCAGGAGGATGAGGAGACTCGCCGGGTCCGTGTTGACCCGGACGTTCCGGTAGATCAGCCGAACGAGGTTAGGCGCCGCCATTCGACCCCCCCTGCGGGCTGATCGACCGCAGGAAGACGTCCTCGAGGGTGTTCTGTCGGATCGTCAGCCACTCGAGGTGGATGCCGAGGCGCTGGGAGAGGTCGACGATCGTCGCGAGGGCCGCTTTCGGGTCCTCGACCAGCAGGACCGCGGCGTTCCCGTTGGTCTTGATGCTGGCCGTCGCCCCGAACGCCGCGACCAGAGCGGGGAAGAAACGCCCCGCCTCGGTCGGGCTCACCGTGAGGTCAATGGTCTTCTTCCCGCTGTAGAGCCGCTTCAGGTTCTCCACCGTGTCCAACGCTAGGATCCGGCCCTCCTCGATGACCGCGATGCGGTCACAGAGGTAGTCTGCCTCCTCGAGATTGTGGGTCGTGAACACGACGGTAAGCCCGCGCTGCACCTCAGCCCGGATCGAGTCGAGCAGGACGCGGCGCATCAGTACGTCGAGGCCGAGCGTCGGCTCGTCCAGGAAGAGGATGTCCATATCGTGCATGAACTCCCGGGCGACCTGCACCCGGCGCTTCTGGCCCCCCGAGATGTCGAACGACCGTCGGCGACGGAATTCGCCCAATCCGAACCGTTCGATGAGCGTCTCGACCCGTTGCTTCCTCTCGGCCCTCGGGACCCCCCACAGGAACCCATACAGGTCGAGGTTGGTCTCCACCGAGGCGAATTCGAACGACTCCCCCTGCTGCACCACTCCGATCCGGTCCCGAATCTTCCGGCCCTCGCGCCGGGGGTCGTGGCCGAGGATCCGCAGCTTGCCCGAAGTCGGTTGGATAAGGGTCGTCATGGCCTTGATGAGGGTGGACTTCCCGGCTCCGTTCCGGCCGAGCAGGCCGAACACCTCGCCCTGGGCAACCGTGAAACTCACGTCGTCGAGCGCAAACCGCCGCCCGTCGTAGGAATGCCGGATGCCCTCGGCGGAGATGATCGGCTCGCCGCTCGGAATGCGGCCCGGACTCAACATGGCCTCCCCTCGACCCCGAGCGAGGAACTATCCGGGACGACCCTTGTCGTGGTCCGGGCGGATGCCGTGCTCCTAGCGGCCCACGTCATTCGCGCGGCCACGAGCGCCGAGGTTTAAAGGCTGACCTCACGTTGAGTGACCATCTCGAAGGCGGAACCCCCGGCGGGGGGTCGCGAGCCGGAGGAGGGGTGGGTCTCGGTGCCTCCCCCGAGCGGCGTCGGTCCAGCTTAGCAGCTCCACCACGCTTCCATCCGGGTCGCTTACAAAGGTTAACCGGACGTCGCCCTCCTCGAAGTCGAAGAGCATCCTCGCTCCCATGCGACGGACCTTGGGAAGCAGGGTCGAGACGCTGAGCAGGCTGAATGTCCAGGTGTGATTATGCCCCGGCGGCCGCCGGAACGGAGAGTACAGAGGAGACCGCGGGGAAAGATGCGCTAGCTCGAGCAACTGACCGGTCGTTCGGTCCCTCAGCCACACGAGGGTCGTTCCGTCCTCCATGCGTCCTCGCCCTGCGAATCGGAGGCCGAGGGCGCGATAGAATCGGACGGCGCGCGCCAGGTTCCGCACCCGGAGGTTGGAACCGACGAAGATCGGCTCGCGCGAGCGCATCGAGCCCGCAAGGGACCTCGGGCTACAAGGCGCTGCTCCTAGCGACAGGAAAAAAAGTGGCCCCGGGGACCGGCCCCCCGGGGCGGGTCGAGGCCTTCGTCCTACTGGACGACGACCTTGACCTCGGACTGGGAAGGGCTGGGCGTCTCCTTCGGAAGCTCGAGCTCGAGCACCCCGTTCTCGATCTTGGCCTTCGCGTGCGTCGCCACCACGTTTTCCGGCAGGTCGAGCGACCGGTAGTAGCCGGCGTAGGTGCGCTCGTGGTGGAGGATGGACTCCTCCTCCTTCGTGGTCTCCTTCGCGCTCTCGCCGCGGATCTCAACGCAGGTACCGCGGACACGGATGTCCACGTTCTCCTTCGGGATTCCCGGGATTTCGGCGACGACCTTGTAGGCCTTCCCCGTGTCGATCACATCGGCGCGGGCGGGTCGGAAGACGGGTCCCGAGGCGCTGCCTTCCGTCGAGAGGCCGGCGGGCCCGAAGGGCATCACGCCGAAAGCCTCCAAGAACTGCTGCCGCAGCTCCTCGAACACTCGGTCGAGGTCGCTCCACGTGTCGATTCGGCTCTTTCTGGTTTGGATCTCTGTCGTCATGGTTTCACCGGGGCGTTACATTAGTGATAAGTTTACGTTACTATAAAAACTAACCCTGTCGCCTCGGGGAACGGGG
>JASHYQ010000031.1 GCA_030042955.1 Thermoplasmata archaeon | reverse complement strand
CCGCCTCCGAAGCGTATCCCTTCCCCCAGTAAGGGCGGGCGATCCAGTATCCGACGTGGGCATTCCGGTGGTCCAACCGGATCTGGTCGAGGCCGCATCCACCGATGAGCTCCTCGCCCGTTCGAAGGATGATAGAAAGGTTGCACTTCGATCCGTCCTCTAGTCCCTTCTTGGTTCGACGGATGAACTCCCGAGCGTCATGGATCGAGTAACGGGCCGGCAGACCGATCGGTCGAGTCACCCTGCGGTCCTGAAGCGCACGCGCAATAGCGGCAGCATCCCTGGGTTCTGGCGTGCGAAGGAGCAGGCGACGTCCGATGATGGGAAGCCTTAGGCGAGGCGGTTCGGTCCGCGTCGCCATACTGCCCGAACAGGGATGAGAGAGTTAAGGCCTTCAAGCCGCCTCGGGGTTGTCGCTCCCCTCGTTGTATCCCGAGCCGGTAACGCGCCTCTTGTTCCCCCAAAGGCCAGCCGAAACGCATGGGCTAGCCTCGCGAGGGTCCGGTTTCGGGCAGCCGCAAGCCGTCCGACCTCGACGGTCCGAGGATAAGGCCCTACGGTACGAGAGAGAGCTCCCCTTCGAGCCACTCGTTCTGGCGCTGGTAGCCCAGTCGCCGGTTGATCGACCACATCGGCTCGTTGAGGGAGTCGTTGAAAGTCTGGATCGACTTGAAGCCCTGCCTCCGGGCGTACGCCACCCCTCGCCGCTTGAGCTCGAGGGCGATCCCGCGACGCCTCCAAGCGGGGTGCGTGCCGGTGAACGCTTGGATGAGTGTCGCGGGGAGCGCGGCCAGCTTCTCGAGGTTACTGAGGCCCAAGTACTCGTGGCCGCACTTGGCGAGAAAGAAGGCGTCGGGAAGGACGCCCGGCCCCTCCAAGTGTGCGGCTACAAAGCTCGCCCTGGACACGGGCGTATAGACCCCTACCCGGGGAACGTCCCGACTGGCCTCCACGGAGAGGCGGTAGACACCGTCCCGGACCTCCGGTCGGTCCGCGCCCTCCTCTGCCAAGGTTGTGAGCTCGATATCCTCTCGGGCAAGGTCGTCCGTGCGGTTCGGGATCGATTCGAGGGGCGCGCTCGCCACCTCAAGAACCGACCGCCACGTTCGCCGCTTCTCGACGAAGCCCGAGCGTTGAAGGAAGCGAAGGGCCCGAGGGTGATTGAGCCGCGCCCCGGCCATGAGGAACCGCACCTCGCGCCGGCGGGCTTCGTGGACGAGATGGTCGCCGAGAGCGCGACCTATCCCGAGTCGCTCAAACTCGGGATCGACCGTAACGTAGGCCCACAGCCGTTTGGGGTCGAAGCTGTGAGGTGAGCTGCCGAGCTCGCCCTCAGCGACCATCCGCCCGGAGCTCCGTTCCTCAACCGCCACTTCGTAACGGATCTGTGGAGGCAGACCGAGGAGCTCCCGGTAGTGCCGGATCTCGTCCGCCGTCCTCGGGGTCTCGGGAAACTGCAACGAGCCTATCCGAGCGAACGCCTCGACGTCGTCGTCGCGGAACGGGCGGAGGAGGAAGCAGGTGCGGTCCATGCGAAGCCACCGGGGCTAAGGACGGAGCGTGAAGAAGCCCTCCTTAATGCGGCTCCGTCGGTATCGTCCGCCGCTACGGGGACCGGGCCGTCGATTCGGCTCGCAAGGGGTGCCTTGTCGCCCCCTAGGGCGCGAGAAATCCGATCGAGTTTGCTCTGAGCCGAGGGCCTGCCGGGTGAACGCGTCCCTTCTCTTTCGATCGTACTTCATCTCGGCGCAGTCGGCGATGACCTTCCCGTACATGGCGTGGATTGGTGAGGTAGGGACCCGGTCCTCTCTCCTCTCAGCCGCTCTTGACGCAAGGCGCAGACGACCCCGTGAGAGTGTATTGGCCGTGTGCGCACGAGGGCGCTCACCAACGACAGGGAGTGTGACCGGCCTGTCCAGTCCCCCACCAAGCCGTCCCGGTCAGGCAGGGTAAGCCCTCGCGAGCTGACGAAGACCTCGCCGCTACGAGGGAGTGCCCCCGCATAGGTGGACCTCTGCTCCCTCGGGGTCAGCCTTGGGGCGCAACCCCTCCCGAGCGACGTCGCTGATGCTATAGCGTATCACGCCGTGAAAAGCGCTCGCGAGGACAGACGATGCGGGGTCGAGTCCGAGGAGTCGAGATCTGGGTCGTGGTGCTGGTCGCGGTGACGGGCTGGGTGTCGGCGGGGGTCTTCGGTCTGACCGCGGGTCATGCCGTTCCGGGAGATTCAGGGAAGAGCGCTCTTCCGGGAGGGCACAGTTTGGGGTTCCTCCTGCCCTCCGCCCTCGAAGGGTCGACCGTGTCGCCGCGGCCTCTGCTCGGCGCCGCCTTCACGCCGATCTATGCGGGCGAGCTCAGCAGCCCCAACGCGCAGACCGACGGAGTCTTCGGCGTCTCGGTGGCGGCCAGCGGCACGACGGTCGTCGTCGGCGCTCCGGGCGAGAACGTCTCGGGCAACAGCGGAGCGGGCCACGCCTACATCTTCAACGCGAAGACGGGCACGCTGATCGCGACGCTCACCAGCCCCAACGCCCAGGCTGACGGAGCTTTCGGCTCGTCGGTGGCGGTCAGCGGCGCGACGGTCGTCGTCGGGGCCTACGGCGAGACTGCCGCGGGAGACAGCGGTGCAGGCCACGCCTACACGTTCAACGCGAAGACGGG
>JASHYQ010000304.1 GCA_030042955.1 Thermoplasmata archaeon | reverse complement strand
GGGCGATGGCCCGCCAGTTCGTGGCGGAGTACTTCGGTAGGTAGAGCTCCCAGCCCGTCGATCCGGGGGTCCCCCAATGCCCGTCGGGGAACTGGCCCATCAGAAGGCGCTCGGCCCAGCCCTTCTTCCCGAGGTCCGCGCGCGCCCGGCGTACCGCGGGGTCGCTCGCGGAGCGCCCGTCGACCTCGGTCCAGAAGCGCCACCGGACGCTGGGGTCCGAGTCCGGTCCGGTCAACCACCGTCGGAGCCGAGCGGGGACCCTCATCGCCCGGGGGAGCGGGGGTCGTCTTATCAGAGTTCGTGAGCGCCGGGACCGAGACGGAGCGGGCACGAACGGCGCGAGGGCACCTTATGCGCCCGGTGGGTTGCAGGAGGCGTAGCCGGAGGGGCAGCGTTCTTGAGGAAGTCGACGACCTACCGCTTCCGAGTCGCCTTTCGCGCGCCACTGCCGTTCGTCTTCCGCTGGTGTACGGACTACTCGACGGAGGACCCCACGATCGAAGGTGAGGACTACCAGCGCAGGGTGCTGGAGCGCACCCGTCGCCGGGTCGTGTTCGAGGACCTATCCAACACCCCCACGGGGTGGAGCTGGAGTCGCAATGTGGTCTCCCTCCATCCGCCGACCCGCTGGCAGGCCCGGATGGAGGGCAACCATCGGATCTGGTCTGCCGAGTACGCCTTGCGGGACGTCGGCGACGGCACGACGGAGCTCCGGTTCCTAGGCAAGAGGACGCCCACCGCCCTCGGACCGCCGAACCCCCCGGTTCGTCAGTTCCGTCGGGAGATCCTAGGAGGGTGGGCACGGTTCGCTCGGCAGCTCGAGCGGGACTATCGCAAGACGCGTCACGGAGGGCGACGCCCCGGGCGCCCTCGTCGGCGGTAAGGCCTCGACCCTCGGGCCGGTAGGTCAGGGTCCCTCGACGCAGAACTCACCACGCCCCCGGCGCCCCGATCCCTGCTTTCGAAGTCCGGAGGCGATCGGCCCTGGCTCCAGACCGCGGCTCGCCGATCGACGCGGAGCTCGGGGGCTGCCTCGAGGCCGGAACCGGCGGCCGACCGTGTCCGAGGGTCTACGGCTGCGACCGTGCTCAACGTTGCGATCGTCCCTTCTCCCGGTCGGCCCCCGCTCAGGACCGGCGGACCCGGAGACTCAAGAGAGCTGAGCCTCCTCGACCCCGAGATCCATGCTCCCGCTCTACGTCGTGCAGATCTTGGCGGCCTTCAGTCTGATCGCGATGGCTGCCGGGCTGGTCGTTGGACACCTGACGTCCGCCCCGAGGGGCATCGTCCGGGTCGTGGCGAGGGCGGATCGAGGGCGGTGGAGAGAAGCGGTATGGATCGGGAGCGTCCTGGTCGCGGTGCTCTGGCCGGTGGGCGTGCTCGTCCTGCCGGCCTACGCCTATCGCTGGCCGGCCCTGCCCGACTTCCCGTACTCCGCCGTGTGGCAGCTGCTCGGGTTCTCGGTCGCCATGCTCGGGGGAGCGCTCTTCTTCGCCGCGAGGCGGGCGCTCGGGCGGCACATGACCCCGGCGATCCAGCTACAGGAGGACCACCGACTCGTGCAGGAGGGCCCGTACCGCTTCGTGCGCCATCCGGTCTACACCGCCATCGTCCTGGTCGCGGGCGGCCTGAGCCTCCTCTATCTCAGCCCCGTGCTCGTCGTGATCGCGCTGGCGCTGCTCGGTATGGCGCTGTACAGGGCTCACCTGGAAGAGGAGCTGCTGGCGTCCCCGGAAGGCTTCGGAAAGACCTACCTCGAGTACATCGCGAGGACCGGGCGCTTCCTCCCGCGTCTTCGCACCCGGCCGTAGACCGCGGCACGCCCCACGTTCTCGAGGCCGAGCCGTCGAGCGACGCGCTAGGGCAGCGGCGTGGTCCCGGGCCCCGACGAGTCCGGCCGACGGCTAGATCGTGGACCGGAAGGTGGCTCAGCCGCGGCCGTACGTCCCCATGAGCTCGGCCATCTCCAGGGACCTCGCTCGGGCGGCCGCCTCGACCTCCTTCGCGCTCAGCCCCGACGCCGCGTTGAGCGGCTCGCGAAGGGCGTAGAGGCGGAAGAAGTACCGGTGCGGTTTCCCGGGAGGAGGGGAGGGACCCCCGTAGCCGATCTTGTTCCAGCTGTTCTTCCCCTGGCGGCTCCCGTCGGGAAGCGAGGCGACCGTGGGGATCCCCTCGGGCAGTCCCCGGGCGACGCCCGGAACATCGTAGATGGCCCAGTGGACCCAGGTCCCTACCGGCGCGTCAGGGTCGTCGCACACGAGGGCGAAGCCCTTCGTACCGGCGGGTATCCCCTCGAAGTGCAGAGGTGGGGAAACGTCGGAGCCGTCCGCGGTGTGCTTCTTCGGAATGGTCTCTCCGTGTCTCCACTGCGGCGAAGTCAGTTTCAGGGCCATCTTCGTACCTCGTTGCCCGCGCCGCTCGGGGCGCTTGGGGCTTCGAGGTCAACGGCCCCGCGCTCATCAATGGTTCGGTGATCGACGCGCCTGCCCGTTTTAAGTGGGTCACGGCGGTGCCGCCCCGGATGGCGGAACGGAAGGGTTCGGGTCAACGCGCGGCGAAGTCAGCTACCGGCTTCACGGAAGAGGAACGTGCCGCGATGCGGGAGGCCGTGCAAGAGCGGAGAGCGCGCCCGCGGGCCGGCAAGGCGGATGGGGAGCGGGACGTGCTGGCGAAGATCGCCGCCATGGAACGGTCCGATCGCGTGATCGCCGAGAGGATCCACGAGATCGTCAAGGCCAACGCTCCGGGCCTCTCCCCCAAGACCTGGTACGGAATGCCCGCCTATGCCAAGGACGACCAGGTCGTCTGCTTCTTCCGATGCGCCCAGAAGTTCAAGACGCGGTACGCGACGCTCGGCTTCAGCGACGAAGCGAGGCTGGACGACGGGCGGATGTGGCCGACCGACTTCGCGCTCACGGAGATCACCCCGGCCGAAGAGGCGCGGATCACCGCGCTCGTGAAGAGGGCAGTAAGCTGACGGTCCTAAGACGTCCTGTGCGGGTCCTCCGCACGAGGGTGATCTGGGACCCCACGGAGCTGCAGCCCACCCACGACGACGACCTTCAATCCCTTAGCCGCGGTCCTCGGAGGATTGTCCTAGGAGCCGGCCTCCCGCCAGAGATCGTGGAGCAGGCACGAGAGCAACGGGCGCCCCGGGACGGCGGTGGCCTGCCCGGAGGGAGACGCCGGTCCGTCGCAGCCGCCGCCCTAGGGTGGGCTGCGCCGTACGAGAGGGCCGGCCCGGTCGGGCTTACCGCCGTGCCCGAGCCGCGAGGGAAACGCCTACGAGTCCCTTAGGGCGATCGACGCCGCGGCGCAAA
>JASHYQ010000303.1 GCA_030042955.1 Thermoplasmata archaeon | reverse complement strand
CGGCTCGTTGTAGGTGAACGTCACGCCCTGGCAGTCGAGCTCGCGCGCCCTCCGGACGGCCTCCGACGGCGAGAGCGCCCGCCCGACGATCTCGCTCTCCTGGGAGATCTCGGCGTTCTGGCAGTACTGGCAGCGCCAGTTGCACCCCACGGTCCCGATCGAGAAGACGCGGGCACCGGGATGGAAGTGCGACAGCGGCTTCTTCTCGACCGGGTCGACCTGGGTCGCCGCCGCGCGCAGCGCTCACGTCGCGACGCTGTTCGAGACCCAGGACGGCGGGAAGGTCCGGTGCACGGCGTGCGCCCGCTACTGCTCGATCCCCAACGGCTCGCACGGGTTCTGCTTCGTGCGGAAGAACGTGGGCGGGCGCCTCGTCCTGCTCAGCTACGGGATCGCGTCGGCGATCCAGGTCGACCCGGTCGAGAAGAAACCGCTCTCGCACTACCGGCCCGGGACCCGCGTCTACTCGATCGGGACCGTGGGGTGCAACTGGCGCTGCCAGTACTGCCAGAACGCGGAGATCTCCCAGGAACGCGAGATCGTGGGCCGCCCGCTCTCGCCCGAGTCGGCCGCCCGCCAGGCGGTCCGGCTCGGGTGCGCGGGGATGACGTTCACCTACAACGAGCCGACGGTCTTCGCCGAGTACGCAGTCGACCTGATGCGCGAGGCGCACCGCGCCGGCCTCTTCGCGAACTTCGTCACGAACGGCTACATGACCCCGGAGGCGGTCGACCTGATCGCCCCCGAGCTCGACGCGATCAGCATCGACTTCAAGGGCAGCGGCGAGCCCGGGTTCATGCGCAAGTACATCAGCGCGAAGGGCCCCGAGCCGATCTTCGAAACGTCGGCCGCGCTCCAGGACCGCGGCGTCCACGTCGAGATCACCGACCTCATCGTCCCGCAGGTCGGCGAGTCGGACGAGGCGACGCGCAAGCTGGCCCGTCACGTCGTCGACCGCCTCGGTCCTTCGACCCCGTTCCATCTGTTGCGCTTCCACCCGGACTACCATATGATGGACCTTCCCGAGACACCGGTGGCCACCCTCGAGCGCCTGCACGCGGTCGCGAAGGCCGAGGGGCTCGAGTACGTCTACCTCGGCAACGTCTGGGGCCACCCGCTCGAGCACACCTACTGCCCGGCGTGCGGCGCGGTCGCGGTCGAGCGGTTCGGCTTCACGATCCGCTCTTGGAACCTCGACGCGCAGAACCGCTGCCGCGGCTGCGGGCACGCGATCCCGATCGTGGGGCGCCTTTCGGCCGACTACGTCCCCGCGTTCGCGACCCCGACCCCGATCTAGCGACCCCGAGGGGGACCGCCTCGACCACGAGGTGCAGAGGGATCTCGCGCAGGTAGGGCCCCTGCGGGCTCAGCTCCACGACCTCCGCGTCGGGCGCCGGCTCCTCGAGCCGGGCGATCGCGAGCCCGGCGTCCTGCAGATAGCGGCTGTAGGTCGCGAGCGTGCGGTGAAAGCTCTCGGTCCAGGCGACCGCCCCGGGGCGCACGCGCCACGGGGCCCTCGTGCGCCGCTCCTCACGGTACCCCCGGACCTTGCGGTAGACGCGCTCGTAGAATCCGGCGGCGTCGTACCCCCGCTCGATCGACCAGGCGCTGCGGTCGTCCAGGTCGAAGCACGGATGGCAGATCGAGAAGACGAACCGTCCTCCCGGGGCCAGCACTCTCGCCGCCTCGCGGACCGCCGCCGCGGCGTCCTCGATGTCCATGAGCGCCATGTTCGCGACGACCCGGTCGAAGCGGCCCTCCTCGAACGGCAGCCGGGTCGCCTCCCCAACCCGGAAAAGTACCCCGGCCGGTCCACGGCGCTCTCGCGCCCGAGCGAGCCGGATCGATGCGGTCGACCGGTCGAGGCCGACGACCTCGCGCGCGCCCTGCCGGGCGAGCGAACGCGCCAGGTAGCCGTTCCCACAGGCGAGGTCGAGGACCCGCAGCCCTCGCACGGGCCCCAGCAGCCGGCAAACGGACGGGTCGACCAGTCCGCGGTGCCAGAGGTCGCCCCGCTCTCCCATCCTGCGATCCCTCCACCGGGCGATGCGGTTCCAGGTGCCCGCCATGCTGGGAAGGCTGTGGCCCGATCCCAGATAGGGCTCGCGGGCGCGCGACGCGGCCCCCCTCCCGTGTCGGTGCACCTCCGTCGGCAGACGTAAGTGGGGTCCCGTCGCTCGTCCGGGCGCCCCGGCGATGACGACGAACACGCGGATCAGCCTCACGATCCTCTCCCTTGGCTTCGCGATCGAGGGCGGGGCCGAGCTGTACTCGTTCGCCTCTCGGGGAAGCTACCGTCCGGGCGTGAACGTGCTGTTCGTGCTCCCGGTGGCGGTCACCCTCGCGGGCCTACTGTTCGTCTGGATCGGCCAGCACGAGTGGAACGCCCTCCACCGCTCGCGGGTCCGTCGGGCCCACCTCGTCTTCGGGCTCAGCCTCCTCGGCGCGGTGGTCGCGGCGGCGGTCGTCGGCCTGCTGCTGGCGCGGCCCGCGCTGGGGGTCCCCGACTGGTCCCGTGGGTTGTTCGGAGCCGCGGTCGGCTCCCTGGTCCTGGGAACGTTCGTCACCTACGCGCTCCTCGTCTTCCACCTCGTTCCGCGCCCGAGCAAGGCCCTGCTCATCGCCTCCCTCGCCTGGGCGCTGCTCGTCGCCGGGTTCGTGGGGGGGAGCATGGCCGCCAACCTCCCGACCGTTCTCCACCTGGTCGCAAGCCGCTCGTTCACGGTCCCGTCGTTCCTCGCTCCGGTCGACTCCCTTGCGTCGTACCTGTTCGTGTCGTACTTCCTCCTCCTCGCCGCGTACGTAGACGCGCACCGGACGATCCTGGCCGAGCCGGGCCCCGACCCGCGGCCCGCTGCCGAGGCAGGGCGGCCGGGCGAGGTCGCAGAGCCGGGCTCACCTCCCTCGTAGGCTCGAGGGGAGCGCGTCGGGCCCCGCTCCGAGTAGGGGATCCCGGGCCGTCCTCAGCCGACCCCGAAGCACCGGGTCCCATGGGGTCCTTCGGGTCCGAGCTCGGTACGCTGGCGCACCCTCACGCGGCGCGCGCCCTCCGTCGCCGAGCGGAGCGCCTCGGTGCGCTCGACGCCCCCGAACGAGACCTCGCCCTGCGAATCCTTGCGACCCCGTCGTGGGTGAGGATCCACCGGGCCACGGAGGCCCCGGTCCATCGCACCCAGTCCCCCCTTCCGGCAGCGATGGAGTCGCGGAGGCGCGTGGAGGATACCCGACCGGTGCGTCGAAAACGAACGACGCGGACCTTCCGTTCGGCCAGCTTGGCGAGCCTGCTCCGCTCCGTGGAAAGGAAGACGAGCTCAGGACGGCACCTACGGAGCATGTTCTGGAGGGCCCAGGAGACGGACGGACCGTCGGGGAGCGCCACGACGCGGACGTCCCGTATCCCGAGCTCCCGCAGGTACCCCTCCATCATCGACCTCCGCTCGTCCCCGCCGAACGGGTTGGCCCTCTCGTTCCGGCGCTCCGCGGAGCCGATGACGACCGTCAGCCGGCACCGCTTCCGGAACCGCTGGACCAGCCTCAGGTGGCCGACGTGGGGAGGGTTGAATCTTCCCCAGAGCACGCCGACGGGCCGCTCTGCGTTCAAGGCACTCTGGGTCTCCGTTGCGCGTCCGTGCCAGGGGGGACCGGGCCCGCCTCCTAAAGCTCGGTGTCGAGAGCCCCGGGGGTCCCCGCGAGACCCGGCGTGAGCGCCGCTGACGGAGCCTGGCCTGCAGGGCTGCGCCCTTCGCGCTGAAACATAGCCTGCACGGTCCCGGTCCCAGGGATCGGCCGGGTACGGGAATCCGCATCGTATCTGGATTCGGCAGGTGGGTCCCGTAACGAGGGCCATTTCCTGTTCCAAGGGTCTTTAGCCCTTGTGCACGTGGGGACCCTGCAACCAGGTGAGTGGGTGGGGCTGAACAGGGCGCCTGCAGGGAAGGCGAGTGTTCGACCGGCCCCCGCGGTGCTCACGGTGACGGTTGCCCTGATCATGGCCACCAGCGGTTCGGTAGGTCTCGTCCTGTTCGAGGGAAAGGTGGGGAGCACGATCGGCTCGCTAGCCGCAGGTCCCTCAAGGGCCGTCGGGCCGGCCCGCGCCCCGCTCCTGCCGCGAGCCTCGTCCGAAACGAGCGAGCAGGTGGGGTTCCCGTCGACCACCGATCCGCAGTTCTACTACCAGACCGGGGTCCAACCGATGGTCGAGAACTCCAACTCGAGCCAAGCGTTCACGAATCTGTCGGTCGCGTTCACCTTGCCGACGAGCCCCACCGCCACCGGCTACGAGCTGAATGGGGTGACGGCGCAAGGCGACTGGATCCAGATGGCGTTTGGCGAGAATTGGAACCTCGGATTCAGCCTATGCGCCCTGCCCACGTATCGGATCTTTTTCGCACTCTGGAACAACACGGGCTCCGTCGTCAAGGGCGCGACGTGGTGGCAATCCGGGCTGTGTAGCCAGCCGTTCGTTCCGAACGCCGGCGACGAGGTGTCGCTTAGCATGTCACTCAATTGCCCGATGGGCGGCACCGGCAGTGTCTGCCTGACCTACACCGACCTCACCCAGGGGAAGACGGCGACCAACATTCAAACTCAACCTGAGTTTTCCGCACATCACATAACGGCCTCAACCTGGCTCAACTTCCCGAATCCATCGAGCAAGTTCGGATATTTCGTCGGTCCGGCGACGGAATCGTACATGAGCGCGACGTCGTGCCCGTTCTTCCACCTGCCGGAGGTCAGCTACCTGATGAACTCCCCAGATCGGCTCAGCATCACGACCTACGCGGCCTGGCAGCATGAGTGGGTCCCGGCGACCAACACGAACTGCACTCTGGGGGTCTTCTCTCCTGCGACGTTGAACGCCACCCCTCAGACAATCTACCGCCAGGTCGCGCAGCCCGACAGTGAGGGGGTCGACCTCGTAGGAGGCCAGAACGTCAGCGCGTGGCTCAACCTCCTGTATGGTGGCTCGTCCCTAGGCCTTACGCAGTTCACGACGAACGCAGTCGGTCCGTGGACGGCCACCCCCGACGCGGGCCCCAACCCGATCGACCTCGGCCAGTCGACGGGAGTGTTCATGGTCACGCCCAACACCACGCTGACCCTGTCGACGTGCCTCTGGTGGGTGAACGGCAGCCCCGCGGGGCCGAGCAGCCATCCGTGCGAGTGGAGCGCACTATTCTCGACACCCGGACAGTATCGGATCCAAGGGATTGCCCAGGCGTCTGACGGGACGGTGGAAGGTGTCCTCCCCAATCCGCTCGGGCTCCCCACGTACACTGGCGTGGTAGTGCAGGTGTTCCCGGACCCGGTGGTATCGCTGAGCGCCTCTTCGTCGAATGTGACGGTCTCGAGCGTGACCGTGTTCACGCCGGTCACCTTTCAGGCCTACTCGGGTTTGGGGGACCCACCGTACAGGTACGCCTGGTCGGGTCTGCCGCCCCCGTGCCACGCCATCGATACCCAGGTGACCGTCACGTGCGCCCCGACCGTTTCGGGCACGTACTCCGTCCAGGTGACTCTGACCGACAGCCTCGGGTTCTCGGTGAGCGCCTCGGTCTTACGGTTTATGGTGGACCCGCCGTGCAGCACCTGTCTCTACAACGTCATGTTCACCAAGATCGAGCTTTTGGCTCCGTACTTCGGGAGTTCGTTGACCACGACCGTGGCTTGGTCTCCGCGCCTCCTGCTGGTCTGTGCTGGATGCGAGGCTCCAGAGGCGATTGCGCCCTCCGCCCTGTCGACGCCGCCGACGTACGTTTTCCAGGTGCCGAACGGGACCTACGAGTACGTTCTCGTAGGCCCGCACGGCGATCAGTTGTCCGGGATTTCGCCGGTCGGGAACGTGACGGTGAACGGGACGTCCGTCACGACGGACGTAGACTTCCGCCACGGTCCGACGTCGACAGTCGTGTTTTCTGCAACTGGTCTGCCCCACGGGACAACGTGGTGCGCTGAGTTCGGCGGGGTGGAGACCTGCACGTCCCGGGGATCGGTTTCGACCTCCAACTTGACCCCGGGGTGGTATCCGTATCTGGTGGGGCCAATCGACGGGTACAGCGTGCAGCTCACCGAGGAGGGCTCCGCCCTTCCAACCTCAGGCTGGGTTGACATCGAGAGCGGCTCGGTCCAGCTCAAGCTCGCCTACGTGGCGTCGACCTACCAGGTCGCGTTTGTCGAGGTGGGTCTGACGCCGCACACCCACTGGAGCGTGAGGATCACCGGGCTGTTCGCAGGGCACAGCCGAAGCGAGGCCCTTTCCACGTCAGGGACAACCATCGACGTCCTCCTCGCTAACGGAACCTACAGTTACACCGTGAAGACCGTGAAGGGGTACGCGCCGGTCGCCCCGTCCGAACTGACCGTGTACTGGACCTCCCAGCAGGTCGTGGTCCTCTTCCTTCGGACGTAGCCCTCGGCTTCCGAGGGGAGGACCCGCCGGTCCCTGGGCGACGATTCGAGGGGAGGACCGCTTGCCCGACGCCTCACTCAAGGCCAACCGTCAACGAGTGGAGTGGCGATGCGAAGGAAACTGACTTGCAAGCCCCGTCCAGGAAGGCCAGAAAAGCTCGACTTCCGGACAGCCCGGAGCGGTTCAGGGCTTCTAGGTCGGTCGGAGGGATGGCGGGGCCGGAAGTTCCCTGGCCCTCGAGACGGGGGCGAGCCGCAGGGGGCATGAGGGAGCGGGTCCCCCTCGTCCCAATCCTAGAGCGAGGACCGCGGAGTCACTCCCTAGGCCAGCGTTTCGACAGGTTGACCTCGAGCAGAATCAGCTCGGAGTCGTTCTCAGCATTCGTGGAGGTCGTCCCATTGCCGGTGATTTGGGCGGCATCAAGCGCCCGGATCGAGGCTCCGTTGAGTCGGATCGGACCCCCATCGAGGACGTAGAGATAGAGACCGTGGCCCTTCGCGACGGGAAACTCGACCGACTTGTCCTTCTCGAGATAGGAGGAGAGGACCGTCCCGTCGGCGCGAAGCGGGAGGGTGCCCGGCACGTGAGACGAGACCAAAGGAACCCATCGATTCGTCCGCTCACTTCTCGGGATCTCGCGCTGCTCCACGCTGGGCGGGAGGTCGAGCCTCTCGGGAATGAACCAGATTTGAACGAACCGCATCGGGACGTCCGGGCGATTGTTGATCTCGGCGTGAAGCATTCCGGTACCCACGGTGGTGTGCTGGACACCTCCCTGGTGAAGCACTCCCCCCTTGCCGCGTTCGTCTTCGTGACGGAACTCTCCGGCTGCGACGTAGGTCACTACCTCGTTGTAGCGGTGGGGATGAAGCGGCCAGGTCGCGCCCGGATCGAGGGTGTCGTCGTTAAGGACACGAAGGTTCCCGAAGCGCTCGTGTTGGAGATCGCGGTACATGTCGAAAGCGAAATGCCACCTCCCGTGGAACGAACCTCCGTCAATCTTCCCGGAGGCCTGGAAGATCGACTGACGCAATCGCACTACGATTTGGACGCCGCCATTCGGCGGTGCGCGGGGCTCCGACATAGGTTCCGTTCTCTCGAATCAGAACAAGCCCTCGCTCCCGCGGTAGCTTCCTCGCGGCACCTCGAAGAGAACAAGGCGGGGAGTCAGTTTCTCGGAAGTCGATGCATCGCGGGGCATCATAGTGCGAGGACCGTGTCGAGTCTCCGAGGACCTCGGCTATACGATATCCTCGCGAGGACGAAGGCGACTCGTTGACGAG
>JASHYQ010000302.1 GCA_030042955.1 Thermoplasmata archaeon | reverse complement strand
TTGGAGGGCCGGGCAGACGGGGATCTTCGCTTATTCGGCCCCAGGACAGAACGAACGTATTCTGAAGGAAGCCGGGTTCAGTCTCGTCCATACCGAAGATTCCACGTCCCCGATGGAACGGCTAGCGGGAGCCTGGCATGCCGCTCGCTCCCGTCATCAAGCCGACCTCGAGAAGATCGAGGGTAAGGAGGATTTCGCCGGAGGCCAGCGATTCTTCGAGAACACGCGTCGCCTCGCCGCGGAACGGCGGCAGTCGCGACTCCTCTACGCCGCGGAGCGCCCTCGATAGCGGTCCGGAAGAACCGCTTCAGAGCGGGCCGAGTCCACCCCTACGTAAGGTCTCGGCGCTTATTCAACTGAGGCCCGACAGGTAGCTGCGCGGAGTCCGAACCACCGGGCGACCGGATTGGCCTCCTCGGAGGGTTCGAAGACTCCCTCCGGATTTGAACCTCGAGCACGGGCCTGAGTGATGGCCCCTCCGGCCTCGTATCTGTCCCGGATCCTGCTTGCTTGAGGCCGGACTTCGATTCCTCCGAACGAGTTGCCCTTGTCCGGGTCGTGGAGCCGTTCCTTGGAGTGATTGGAGTCCTGGTCGGACAAGCGGAGTCGCGTAAACCCGCCTTGATGAGACCGTTAAGCGAAGGAATCCTCCATCCCCTCCCGGCGTAATTGCTGGCGAGCTATGACCGAAAGTACTTCGGAGTCGGTCAATCTCCATGAAAAGGGGGACGCTCTCCGCAAGGTCCAGAAGACCGGAATGGCCTCGCTGACGGTGACCCTCCCGAAGTGGTGGGTCGAGTTGGTCGGAGTGCATCACGGGGACACCTTGCGATTTCATGACCTTGGCAACGGTCGATTGGAGCTGTGTGTCGAGAGCGCCGCGGCCCACCCGAGCCTACCTCTCATGAAAGGTCTCGCGGTCGACGTTCGGGATGCGGCTCCCAATCTCGTCCCTCGGCTGGTCGTGGCGGCCTATCTTTCCGGGCAGGACCAAGTGACCATCTCCGGGCATCTGACCCCTCTCGATCGGGACGAAATCAACCAGGCTGTCTCGAAGTTGCTCGGGGCGAGCATCGTCGAGGACACGCAGGACCAAGTCGTGATTCAGACGTTCGTCGACCCAGCCCGATACGGCATCCCAAGACTGCTCGACCGCCTCGTCCGGCTCTTACTCGAGCAGGTCGAGGAGTGTCACCGGGGCGCGCTCGGGGCGGGCCCTCCGGACCGCTCCCAGCTCGTTGCTCTCGAGGACGAGATGGACAAGATCTACCGCCTCACCGTTCGCCAGCTGATGCTCGCGTGCGGCCACGACGACGTCGCGCGCGAGATCGGGGCGGCCCACCATCACTCGCACATGGCGTTTCGAATGATTGCGAAACTCCTCGAGGACCTCGGTGACCACCTTTTCGACCTTGGGCAGAACCTCTACCCGATCGAAGGAGGACGGTGGAACGTGCCCAACGCGGTGGCGCAAGAGGTCGCCCTCCGCCTCGAGAGGTTTGGGACCCTGCTCCGGCGGACGGTGACCGCCTTCGAAAGCGACTCGGCCGAGGAGGCGAACCTCGTCCTCAATGACGTCCACTCGGACGTGCCGGTCCTGATGGCCCTCGCGAGGGACCTGCCCCGTCGGGTCACGTCGCAGCCGGACTCGCTCGCAGTCGGACGCGTGTTTGCGTACCTCCTCGCCATCACCCAGATGCTCACTGTAATGAACGAAGTGACGATCAATCAAGCCGTCGATTTGGGGGAGTCCTCCCACCACGATGGGCGGTTTTCCACTTACTCGTTGGACCGTCTTCCAGAAGGATAGGGCCGCGGTTGGACCACGACCCACCGGGCCGTGAGCTCTTGACCACATCCTGGACGGCATTCATTCATCCAGGTCCGAGAACCTCGCGCGACTCTCTGTTGACTGGATTTGAACACCCCTGGGTTCGAGGACACCCTCCGACACCTTAAGCGAAGGCTGACGATGGATTCCGCCACACGTTCTTCGTGACCACCGTCCCGTCGTTCCTATCGACCCGGGCGAGCACGCCGGCGGCCCTGCCTAGGAAGTTGAACTCGAGCGAGTACCAAAACACTTCGAAGGTGCTCGGTGACGTCCGTACCTCCGCGAAGTGGAGGGTCTCGCCGAGGGTCCAGCTCGCCTTTAACGCCGACTCATGACTCCGGGCGAGCGCCTCTTGCCCCGTCCGAACGGGAAGCGACGGCCCTGGATCCTTTCCCACCTCGATCTCTCGGGGATTGACCAAGGACCCTCGCAGAAGGGAGTACGTAGCAACTCGCAGCCGACGCACCGAAGGCAACGACTCGTCGCCGACCAGGAGGAACTTGAACGGGTTCCCTTGAGGGACGACCCGGTCGTACCCCAGGCGACGCTGAGCTACGCCGGCCCTCCATCGCGCGAGGAGCCGAATCGAGATGTATCCAACGGCGAGGACGAGAAGAATCCATGTGGTCAGGGACCAGAGCCAGGTCGGCGCGCGGCCGTGCTCATCGAGCAAGACCGAATACGCGATGACCGTGAATGCCATCGAACCGACGTTCACGATTCGGTCGGCGTCGAACCGATACTCCTGCGGGCTGAACGGGGCGAAGACCGGAACAGCCCAGTGGTCCATAGAATCGAGAAGGATGTGGGACAATCCGCCGACCTCCAACGCCACGAAAAACATCCACGGCGATCCGACGGAATAGATCGTACCGAGTAGGTGACCCATCACGTACGGAATGACGAACGTCCCTACGCCGGCGATGATTGTCACCCCGACGATTGAGTGAGAGACTCCCCGGTGGCGAAGCAAGGGAAATCGCTTCGATAACGGGAAAAGAGCCACATCCGCGTCGGGAAGGCCGCCCGCGATCGCCGCCGCAATGACGTACTGGAGACCGGAGGGACCCCAAATGCCGAACCCGAGAAGGTACCCTAGCAGCAGGTGGCTGAACGGGTCCATCAGTCGGGTAATGTGTTAGCCGATTTCAACTCGGCCTCGTCGGGACGGCGCACCAGGTAGGCAGCGCTTCAGGTGAGCCCTCGACCGGCAGCCGGCAGCTCAGTTGCGGTCCGG
>JASHYQ010000301.1 GCA_030042955.1 Thermoplasmata archaeon | reverse complement strand
GGTCCCGCTCGTCGAGCTCAAGCCCCCCGATCAGGGTCAAGGCCGTCCCGAGCTCCTCGAGCGGCCAGTCGGACCCGTACAGGAACCGCTCGGGCATGCCCGAGGCGACGATCGCGTGCTCGATCCGCTCCCGGCAGCTCTCCACCGCCCGCGCGAAGTACGGCGACGACGGAGGCCCGAGCAAGCCAGACGTATCGGCGTAGACGTTGGGGTTCTTGTACACGATCTCGGCGGCCTCCTCGATCCAGGGGTTGCCGAGGTGGCAGAGGACGAACCGGACATCCCGGTACTGCGCGGCGACCTCGTCGACCTCGATCGGACGTGCGAACTTCAACAGACCGACCCCATCGAGCGTATCGCCCTGGTGGATCAGCACCGGCAGGTCGCGCCGGTGCGCGAGCTCGTACACGGGCGCGAGCCTCGCGTCGTGCGGGTAGAACGGGCGATACCCCGGGAACAGCTTGATCCCGAACAGCGGGCGCTCCCGCTCGATCCGCTCGACCGCCTCCGCCACCGACGCCTCGCCCTTCGTCGGGTCGATCGTCGCGACCGGGAGGAGCCGCCCGCCGCTCTCCTCGTAGGTCCGACGACCCTCGCCCAGCGCGTCGGTCTCGCTCGGAGCCTGGAACAGCTGGATCGCGACAGCGCAGTCGAGGCGGTGGCGGTCCATCTCGGCGAGAAGGCCCCGGACCGTGTAGTCGAGGCCAGGACGGTACCCCGTCCGTTCGATCTCCGGCCACCACCGGCTGAGGTGGATGTGGGCGTCGACGCGGAGCGGTCCCGACCGTCCCATAGGCCGGGCTCCGCTCACCGGGCCGATCGGGACGGGCCCGTTGGAGGCGCCATCTTCCCGAGCTCGAGCCGGCGACCGGGGGCCCGGATCTCGTAGGCCCGGGCCTCCCGCCCCTTCGTCCCCGAGCGGTACTCCGCGAGTTGCAGGTCCCGGGTCGCGACGATCCGCATGAGACGGTCGAACCCCGCCTGGGACAGATCGCAGGGAGGTACCGCCGGGTCCATCTTCCAGTACAGGAGCCGGACGTCATCGTTCGCGTTCCTCGGTCGGTGGACGAACAGGTCAAGCGCCAGTTTGGGGTCGGTCCAGAGCGCCCCCTTCACCTCTTGGTCGTGGAGCACAAGTTCGATCCCCTCGTCCCAGGCATGCGCGCGCTCGGGCCACCGGTCCCGGTCCCGCAGGAGCACGAGATGGAGCGCGGCCCCGAGGGCGATCAGAATCAGCCCGAACCCGAGCAGCGCGAGCCCGACCAGGGAGAGCCGGAGCCTGGAGCTCAGCCAGAAGGCCGCTCCCGCCCCTGCGCAGACCACTCCGAGGAGGATCAGCGGGTAACGACCTAGCTCGGCCGGCCTCTCCCTCCTGCGTCGAAGGGCGGCGACCTCCTCGGCGGGCTTGAGAAGAGAGAGGCCACGCTCGTCCGGTGGGGGTTCCGAGGCCGCATGCCCCGGTGTGGCCTGCATCCTACAACCCCTGCGGAGAAGTTCTCCGGGGTTTAACGGGCGCGGACGGAGTCTCCATACTTGCCGCGGTCAGGGCGAGCGGGACCGATCGACCGGGCTCGCCGGGCCCGGGCGGCTCGTGGGCGTGATTCCCCCGTCCGGTACGGCCGCGAACCCCCACTCGCCCAAGCGATCGGTAAGGCCCAGGTAGGCCTCCAGCGGATCAGGGACGGGCTTTCCGGCCGACCACCGCGACTGGAGGACGGCGAGACGCGTGAGCCCCTCGACCACCGTGTACGGCCCATCCTTGGCCTTGGCGACCAGGCACGGGCGACCCTGCATCTTGGCGGGGGAGTACGCGTTCTTGAGCCGACGAAATCCCCCCGAGAAATCGGCGTCCGGCGTATCTCTTCCCTTCTCGAGCGAGTCCACCAGCGTAGCGAGCCGGCCGTCGGGGGCCAAGCCCTGGAACTCCCGGGTCGACACAGCACGGAGGTCCGCCAGGTCGGACGGCACGAGCGAGGCGGCCCACCAGACCACGCCGAGCCGGAGGAGCGGGTCGAGCAGCGGGGGACGGAACGCTCGGACCCCGTCGACGAGCGCTGCACGATCCTCGGCGGGCCACTCGGACCGGGGCGAATAGCGGACGCGCTCCGCCAGGGCCTCCTCGAGATGGCTGGCCAGCCCGTCGGCCCAGCGCCGGCTGAACATCTCGGACTGGGCGAAAGCGAGAAGGATCTCCTCCTCAGGGACCTTCTCGGCTACGATCAACGCGGGCCCCCCACGGTCCGGCCCTTCGTTCGCTGGATGCCCCGCACGCGGCGACGGGATTCCGTCGAGGGGCAAAGCTCCGGGCCACGGCTTTAACGGAGAGGCGAGCCCATCTACGGAAAACAGGACCCCCAGCCTCCACGGAGGCTTCAAACGCCCGGTCTACCATCGACGATGGGGGCCGAGATGACCACCGAGGCCGAGTGGCTCAGCTTCCGGGATGCGCCGCGCATCGTCGTCCCACCGCCCGGGCCTCGCTCCCGAGCCCTCCTGGCGGAGCAGGCGAAGCTCGAGACCGACGCCATCGGCTACCCTCACTACTTCCCCATCGCCCCACGCGTCGCCCAGGGGTCGACGATCGAGGACGTCGACGGCAACCGGTTCATCGACTGGGTCTCCGGGATCTCGGTGCTGAACCTCGGACACCGCCACCCGCGGGTCGTCGCGGCGCTCGAGGCGCAGGCGAAGGAGATCTGGCACACCCTCGAGCTCCCGACGGAGGCGCGGATCCGCTTCCTCCGGACCGTCGAGGACGCCCTCCCAGGGGGCCTCCGCGGGCGCGCCCGAATCTTCCTGACCGTCACCGGCGGGGACGCGGTCGAGACCGCCGTGAACCTCGCCGACCACGCCCAGAAGCGGCACGGGACAGTGGCCTTCTCGGGCGCCTACCACGGGATGCACGGCGGCGCCTCGAACCTGACGAGCGGCCGCCGCTATCGGCTCCCCAACGCGTTCCCCGGGGGCTCGGTGATCCGCGTGCCGTACCCGGACCCGTACCGGCCGGTCCTCGGCGCGGACGAGG
>JASHYQ010000300.1 GCA_030042955.1 Thermoplasmata archaeon | reverse complement strand
ACGGTCTGGGGGCGAACCTCTGGGTCGCCCTCGCCGCCCTGGTCGGCTCCCTCGTCGGCTACGCGGTCCTGATGACCCGGGTCGCGACGGGCAACCCGCAGGCCGGGCTGCCGTTCCTGAACGGGGGCGCCATTGCGGGCTACCTCCTCTGCTACGTCCTCGTCTTCCGCGCCTTCACCTTCGGCCTCACCGGGGGGATTTAACCCGGCGCGCGTCCAACGGGACGTGCGCCGAACGGTCGACGACGTCGAGGTCGACGACCGGCCCGGGCTGGACGCGTTCGTGCGCCGGCTCGGAGCGGGCGGCGGGTTCAGCGCGAAGGGGGTCTCGGACGCCGTCGACGTCCTCGCGACGATGCTCGCCGACCCCGAGATGACGGTGTTCCTGTCGTTCCCGGCCGATATCGTCGCGACCGGCACCCGAGGGGTGCTCGCCTCGCTCGTGCGGGACGGCTACGTCGACGCGGTCGTGACGACGTGCGGGACCCTGGACCACGACCTCGCGCGGTCGTTCCGGCCGTACTACCACGGCTCGTGGGCCCTGGACGACGCGACGCTGCACCGCCACGGGCTCTACCGCCTCGGGAACCTCGTCATCCCCCAGGCAACCTACGGCGGGGTCGTCGAGCGCCGGACCCAGACGGTCCTCCGCAGGCTCTGGCGGTCGGGGGCGCGGACCGTGAGCGGCTGCGAGCTCGCCCGGGCGCTCGGCGAGGCGATTCCGGCGGGCCCGAGGGGCCGGACGAGCATCCTCCGCGCGGCGGCCGATCGCCACGTCCCGGTGTTCGTGCCGGGTCTCACCGACGGGGCGGTCGGTTCGCAGCTGTGGCTGTTCTGGCAGGACCACCGGGGGCTCTCGGTCGACCTGCTCTCGGACGAGCAGGCGCTGTCGGACCTCGTCTACGGCGCGAAGCGCACCGGGGCCGTCATGCTCGGCGGAGGGATCTCCAAGCACCACACGATCTGGTGGAACCAGTTCCGCGACGGGCTCGACGCGGCGGTGTACGTCACGACCGCCGTCGAGTGGGACGGCAGCCTGTCCGGGGCCCGCACCCGTGAGGCGATCTCCTGGGGGAAGCTCAAGCCGCGAGCCCCGCACGTCACCGTGGAGGGCGACGTCACCGTCCTCTTCCCCTTGATGGTCGGCGCCGCGCTCGAGCGGATCGGGCGACCGCGTCGACGTGGCTCGAAAGCTAGGGCCGGCGATCCCGGAGGTCCCGCCGCCCCAACAGAACCCTCCGCCTCAGGGTATCCCGGCTTCCGGCGTCGCTGACGTTATGGGACCGACCCCGCTCGCGCGGCCCCGTGGGCCCGTAGCTTAGCCCGGTAGAGCAGGCGGCTCTTAACCGCAAGATCAGGGGTTCGAATCCCCTCGGGCCCGGTGTCGAATCTCTGCGGGCCCCTGCCAACGTTCGCGGTTCAGTCTCGGCGGGCCCAAAGGAAGCCCCCGTACTCGGGACCGAAGAGATACCGAGAAGGCCCGGGGACACCGACCGCCTTGGCGATGGGTCGAAGGTCGGGGTGGTCGATCCGTACGTTCGAAAAGCCGGCTCTTCGGGCGAAACGGGCCACCACGCTGTCCTCGTACAATCGCACACCCCCCTTTCGTCTCGGGCCGGCCGCGGGAGTCCCGTACATTTTTGGCGAGCCGGTCCACACAACGAATCGACCGCCCGGACGTAAGGTTCGGAACACCTCCCGAAACGCGCTCACGGGGTCCGGAAGCCATGGAAGCACGCCCGACATCGCCGCGCACGTGAACCGCTCGCTCGGAAACGGCAGGGCAGCGGCATCTCCGTACCGAAGTTGGAGGTGACCGGCCGCGAGGGCCCGGGCGTTTTGTCTCGATGCCACCTTGAGCATGTCCGCGCTGTGATCCACCCCGGCAGCACTGCACCCGGTCGCGAGAGCTCTCTTCAAGAGCGAGCCGCCGCCGCAACCGACCTCGAGCAGCACGTCGTCCTTCCGGAGCGCCAAGCCTTCGAGGATCGCGTGGAAGCCCGGGAGGTGATAGATTGGCTCCTTGTAGAAGGCGCTGCTGCTCGGACCCGAAGGCCTCCGGCCCCAGCGGTCGTCGGCCCACTCGATCAATCGGGCCGGGGCAATCGACAGCAGGAGCGGGGCGAGGACCTCATTCGTCCACCATCCCAACTCCTGCTCCTCCCTTGGTTCTCTCCGCAATCCGGTCCCACCTGAATGCTCGACCAGGATTGTGGTACCTGACCCTTCGGCCCCGCACCGGAGCACTAGTCGAGGGGGTGGTCCCGCTCCCGCGGCATCCTGTTTCCAGACAATCTCCACCTCGTGGGGAGGGTCCCAGCGTTTCACGTCGGCGGACCCCCACTTTGGCGACCGCTTCTCCGCGCTCCGGAGCTTTCCACCGGGTTCGCCGTCAATCAGCCACCCTCTCTGGAGGAGTGAGGAAGAGAACTCTCCCCAGAGCACGGGGAAGACCTCGGAGGGCGGGGCCGACACGTGGGCGCGAATCTGGACCACGGGCGCTCTACCCGTCGAGGGCGACATCTTCAGCCACCTTCAGCCGGACCGGACTATGGTGCTTTGGACTTTCCGGAAACCGCCGTCCGAACGATGCCATCTCGAGGACATCCCGCTGTTGCGACAAGTCCGCCTTATCATGGTTTGGTTGCTCCGAGTAACATCTGCTCGCACGGCGAGTCTCCCGAGGGGCAAGGCCCGGGATAGGCGATTTCGTGTTCGCGCTCAGAACGCCCCGTTCAGGGACTCGAATAGCCAGTTCTTCGAGTCCCCTCGGGCCCGCCGACTTATGGGTCGATATGTGGGGGCACCACGGCCCTCAATGGAACTCGAAGTCCACCTGGTCCGCGTTCGGGGGAGCGAGGGCGAAGGGGGGGATTGGCACGCCGTGGAAGCTCAGCCCCGCGCTGACGATCTGGGCGGCGCCGAAGACGAACCCGTCCGGCGCCGGGGCGGGAAGGGTACAAGCCCCGATGGGGACACCGCTCTTCAGCCACGTGCACGACGTGATGACATAGCTCGGAGCTCCGGTCCAGGTGACCTCCATCTCGTTCGCGCCAGTGAGACACAGGTCTGGGGGCCCGTCCGCGGCCCCTCCCAGCGTGAACTGCACGGCGCATACGGAACCGGGGCTCGAGACGGCCGTCTGCACGAAGCTAACCTCGATGTCATCGGCATCCACGTTGCATTGGAGGCCAGTGAGGGGCGACCCGTTGT
>JASHYQ010000299.1 GCA_030042955.1 Thermoplasmata archaeon | reverse complement strand
GTAACCGTTGGACTGGCTATCGCCCCGCCATGCGACTCAGGGGGTGGTTCCGGGCGAAGGCAACGGCGAGACTTTACCACCCTCACCCCGGGCCACGGACAGCTGTAGGGTAGGTGCCTCCATCCGGCGCTCTGACCTCCTGACGACCCACCATGTTAAGGGATGGGAAGAACCGTCAGGTTCCGCGGACGAGCGTTCGTTGATGAGCCAACCATCCGCGCCGGATTCTCCTCCCCCCCACGTGCCGCGCCCGACGAGCCGATTACCGACCCTAGTCCTATGGATCGTGCCGCTCCTGCTAGTCCTGGCGTACGTCCTTCTCGTCAATCAGTTCTTCCACGCCGAAGCGCGATGGACGGGGGAGCGGTTGATCGGAGTCACCTTCCTGCTGCTCGGCGAGACCGCGTTGTTCTCGATCATCTGGTACGCCCTTGCGTACGGTGCCTCCCTCCTGCTCGGAGAGTACGTTACCCTCGGGATCCTGAAGTTGATCACTCGGATTCCGGGTCTCAATCGGCACGTCATCATTACGCCCCCAAACCGGCCCGACCGCTCTAAGGAGGTCTGGGGGCGATTCGGAACCCTCCTTCTTGTCACGCTGGGATTCGAGGTGATTTTCTTGTTCTTGATCGTCCAGCGAGGAGACCTCGCTCCTGTCTTCGCCATCAGCCGTCCATTTCGATTTTTCCCGGACGAGTGGCTCGCGGGCGTCGGGCTCGCGGTGCTGATCGCCCCTGCAGCGCCTTTTCTGGCCAGCCGATTTCGGACTCGAATCACCGACTCGCTCGCGTTCCCGCTGCTGTGGCTCGCCGTACTGCTCCTGGTCGTCGGAGGGACGACCGTGCTGTTGCTGGACGTCCTTCCGGGGTTCGTGTTTGATCCCGCGCTGTTCTTCACCTCGATCTTGTTGTACGCCCCTGCCGCGTGGTACGTCTGTCTCGCCTTCTCCGCGACCGAAGCCCGCGCCCAGGAGCTCTTACTTCAGCGAGCTTGGAAGGCCCGGGGTGGCCAGTTTCACGTGGGTCGAATCCAAGTGACGGACGAACCCGAGGGCACCACCACTGAAGTTTGAGGGCCCGGTCCCGGGCGAAGTCTTGCTCTGGGATGTTGCTCACTTTTACTGGACTCGGGGTGGCCGGCGTTTTGTGGGAAGGGCTGGTGGCAGCGCTCGTCCTCGCTGGATTGGCCCTTGGATACGGAATCGCGCGGAAGAGCATTTTCTCGTCGACCAGTTCGGGAGCGACTATCTCGCGTATGTGGGCCGCACCAATCGGATCATCTCATTCTTGGTGGGAAGCGGGCTTGCTGCGAGTAGCATCGCAAGGACGTGCCCGTCCCGAGCTCAGCGCACTCGCATTCCCTCGAGAGAGGCGCTGGAACCTGAGTGAATGACCCCTCGAGCGGGAGAGGGTCGTCCCGGTTGAGGATTGAAGGGTTGCAACTGAAGCGGCTTTCTCCCCTGACCTCCCGGGATGGACGTAGAGTGATCGCACCCAGCCGGGCGTACCGAGTTAGACAGCCGATGGATCGAGCGGGATAGGACCCCCCGGGGTCCGACCCCGGGGGGAGGAGGGAAGAGGTTCAGGTCGCGGCGAGGCCCTCGGCGGTCGCAGGCAGGCCGCCCGTCGTATCCACCAACGTCAACGTCCCGTCCGAGTGCACGACGAACCCCTCAATCTCGTTGGCCCCGACATCGTTGACGTAGAGGAGGTGACCGTTCGCGGTGAGGGCCATGTCGGTCGGTCCGGCTCCGGTCACTGCGGCCGATGACAGGAGGAGGGTCAACTGGCCTCCCCAACCGACGGTGTAGCTCGAAATGTTGCCGGAGTGGCCGTCGGAGGTGTAGGCGTACCCCCCGCTCGGCGTGATCACGACCCAGCAGGGAGCTACCTGGAAGTCGGGGACGGAGCTGCTCACGACGTTCCAGTACCCGTCGGCTCCGACATCGTACGAGGAGAGACTGTCCGACCCTGCCTCGCTCACGACGAGCTGGCCATGGGGCGTGAACGCGAAGCCGAACGGGGTACTGCCCTGGGAGGGATCCGGCCCCACGGGGCGGCTGGATCCGCTGGGACTGACAGCGTAGACGTCGATGAGGTTTGTGGCCTTCTCCGTTACCACTAGCAGAGTGCCGGCCGGGTTGAAAGAAATCTGGGCGGCAGCGGTCGCGCTCGAAGTGCTAAGAGGCTGCGTCGACCCGGCGATCGGAGAGAGTCTCCCCGACTGGCTGAGGTGGAAGCCGGCAATGTTGCCGGGGACGGTCGTGTTGCCATCGTTGAGAACGTAGACCGTGTTCCCGCTGATTGCGATGCTGACGGGCAGGACCCCGCCCGAGGCCGCCACGTCAGTCTGCGCGAGCCATGTTGATCCACCGTAGTCGCCGACCCGGAAGACCGTGACTTGGTTGCTCCCCGCGTCGACTACGAGCAACCAATGGTTGTTCGACGTGAGGGCGAGGCTTCCCTGGTCCCCCAGGTTCGCGCCCGTACCCGCCCCGCCAGTTGGGTAGTCCGCGACCCACGTTAACGCGCCATCGGCGCTGCGTTGGTACTGAATCACTTGGTTCCCGGCGACGGCGTTCGTCATGGTGAACACCGCGGGGGCCGGTCCCGAATTCGTGGGGGGTGGTGGGGACGCCCCCACGTTCGGCAGGGCGATGATCACGGCTGCCAGCACTCCGACCATCAGGGCAATCCCAAGAGCTCTCATGGTTCGAGGGGCAGACCTCGGGGCCAGTATTTCCATCCAGCACAGGATTTGGCCCTGTTCTCGCCAAAATCTCACCCAACTCTGGTCCAGAACGACCGCGCTCGACCATCCTGTCGCAGGTCTCCGGTAACAAGCTCGCCGGTGTGGCGAACTCGCGATCGCTAGCTCCGCTCCGCCCTGCGTCGTGTGGTTACGCAGCAGGTCAATTTCCCAGTTCAGTTGAACGCGGACCAGAGGATAGCCGATATGCCGGCCGCCTCACTCACCCCGATAGCGAATAGGAAGGGAGAGAGCGTTTCGGGAATGAGGGGCATGGTGGTGAGATAGGAGTAGACGACGAGGAGGTTCTGAACGACGAACGCCCCGGCGAACGCCACGAGGGCCAGGCTGAAGGAGGCTTTGGTCTGCGCATAGACCCTTCGGTAGATTGCGAACAACACGGCCGTCAGCCCGATATTCAGCAACCCGATGACGATACTTGCCTCCATCCAGAGCGCCGTCATCCTCTCACCTGTCCCGCTCTGAACCCGGCTCCCGCAGCGGTGCGTCGGCGCGCAAGTCGCCCGCGCCGTCCGACCTCCAGCACGACCTCGAACTCTGCCCGAAGATCGGGCGCCAGCTCATACGGCGATGCGTAGGCATCGCCTACCGGTCGCCGTACCAAACCGTTCTGTTCGAGCAGCCTCAAGTGATGCCGGATCGTGCGGTAATCTATGCCGAGGGCTTCGGCCAACTGGTTGGCGTTGTGGGGATCGGATTGGAGTTCCTCCAGAATCCGGATCCGGTTCGGCCCTCCTCGCGTACCCGCGAGGAGGTACCAGACGAGGGATCGTCGCGAGGTGTCCATCCGCGGGGGCCAACATGGCGATGTATTTCCCTTGTTCGAATGCGCCGGGTCCCTCCTGCTCGGTGAGGGGGGTCTCCGTGGGCGGTTACCCCGCGCTCGGCTCCGCCGCCGCTTTCCAAGAGCGGGCTACCGCAGCGACAAGATTGGCCGGGAGGGGGCCGGCTCAGAAGGGCAACCTGCCACGCACCTTCTGCGACAACCTCGGGGTAGGCCACGGGACCTCTCCAGGCGACGCTGAGAGGTCACTTCCCCGGAAGAAGCCCGAGGTCCTGGAGCATCTCCCGAGCTGCCTCTTCGATCTTCGGCACTGGCCCAAACAGCTCGGCCTGCCGACGGGTGTCCGCTACGTATTTTCCCGTCTGGAAGAACCGAAACATGGCCGCCATGTCATCGCTCCGGCCACCTCGACCCTGCTGCATCGGGGCAGCGCGCATCGGGCGGCCCAGGAGCTGACCGATCAACTCGGCGTACTCGGGACCCGACAGGGGTCGATCCGACCCGAGGTCGATCGTCGCTCCGAGCGCCTTCGGCTCATCGACCGCCAGGCCGACTGCGCGGGCCACCTCCTTGGGCGCGATGTACGTGATGCGTGTCCCCTGGGGGGTCATCCCAAACACCTGCCCTTGCTCTATGCCTTGACGGACCATCTGACCGTAGCCGCCCTCAGGCGCGTACAGAAAAGCCCCCGGTCGAAGGGAGACGAATGGCACGCCCTGTTGGGCAAGGTAGTCCTCCGCCTCCTTCTTGGCCCAGAAGTGCGGCACGTCGGGTGCCTGGTCGCACGCCAGGATGCTGAGCAGGATGAACCGGGGTACGCGCGCCTGCCTGGCCGCGTCGATGAGGTTCCGATTCCCCTCCCGGTCTGTCCGTAGCGAGTCTCCTTCCCTCCTTTGCGAGTATCCAATGGCCGAGGTAACTACGGCAGAGACGCCCTCCGCGGCGCTCCGAAGCGACCGCGGGTCGAGGAGATCCCCTCGAACCACCTCGACCCCCTTCGGGAGTTTTGATACATCGCTGCCCGGGCGCACCAGCGCCCGCACGCTCTTTCCTCGATTGAGAAGGCTGCCCAGAATCAGACGACCAAGGTGACCGGTGGCGCCGACCTGAAGAACCGGGCTCTCGTTCCGAGCTTCGCGCGGACCCGACATGCCCGCGTCAGCCCTCGGAGGATTATATTGACCGAACCAGCCCCCCTTAGCTCACAGGTTGCGAACGACACCGGAATGCTGAGCCCCCCTGCTAGGCGGCCCGGGGCCGGGATCTCCGTAGACCGGCTAGTGAGCCCCTCGTCGAGAGACCGCGAAACCGCCAGACAGCCCCGAACAGACCGCATGGCAAACCTCATCCGGCAATCGTCCGGCCAATGATGCTTCCAGCCTAAACGACTCTCGGGCTCTGCGATCTCGAACCACGTCTTGCACGCCCGGGTCCCTGAAGATGTCCCGCCATTCGCCGTCGCAGATGAGGTCGAGGGCCCCCGGGTCCGAGAGGATGTCTCTGTTTCCTCGGTCCTCATGTCTAAGCTGGAAATCGTCCATGGCGGTCCGCGGGGGGAAGCGGCAGAAGGTCCAGGCTCAAGAATCTTTGTTCGACGTTAAGCCTCCGTGTTATACTGCCGTCTGAGAGGACCTCGACCGCCTCGCGAGGTCGAGGCAATGGCGCCAAGCTGGGGCGAGGAGGGGACAGGCTTGCTCCTCCCGTGGAACCTCTCGTCGGCAAGGAATCAGTGCGAGCGAACCGTGGGCCGATAGCAGACTGGACAGAGCCGGGCGCGTGCCGACCCGCTCCATCCGCAGTGGGGGCAGAACCAGCGACCGACCCCGGGATCACCCCCGAGCGAGCTCGAAGTTTCGAAGATAGGAGAGCTCCGGGCCCCGCGAGCTAGAGTAAACGTCCAGTGGAGAACCACGAGCTGAACGGCGATGCCCGCCGCAACAAGGGAGCCCCCGAGCACCTCGAGGTCTCGGTTTCCGCTGAGGAGGCTAGTGACCAGGATCGCCGCCCCGACGAGGATCAGGAGGTGGTAGCCGAGCAAGGGACCGAGCAGCACCCTGGTGATGCTCCGTCGCGCTGACCCGCCGGCTCGGGGAATCGAATCCATCACCCGCCCCTATCTCTCCGGGAGAAACATCGAGATCCGCCCACCCGTTCGCTCCGTCAAGGACCACCCGCCCGTTTCGGACGGTAGGTCGCGATGGGGGAAGGCGAGCATTCTACCGAGAACCTCCGAGGACGCATGTCGCATTCGTTAACCCCCCCGCTTGATTACAGGGTGCCGAAGTTCGGCCGTGCCTCCACGTTCGATCCTGAGCCTTGCTGTATACCAGACACTGGCCAGCAACCGGCTCGGCGTGCTTGCCGCATTCTTTCCGCTCTTTCTCGTTGACGCTCGAGGCGCTTCGGTCGAGGCCGCGCTAGTCTTTGCCTCTGCGGCGTACCTCGGCAGTAGCTTGATCGGACCGCTCTCCGGACGATGGTCTGATCGAGTCGGCCGACGCAAGCCCTTTCTCGTCGGTGCGGAGCTTGGGGCGCTACCCTGTCTTCTCGCCGTACCGCTGCTCACGAGCGAAGTCGGCTCCGGTCTGGCGTTCATCGCCGGCCTGGTCATCCTGGGAGTTGGCTCGCCGGCGCTCAACGCCTACGTCGCGGACGTCAACCGAACGCGCGAGCGGGGAGTCTCGTATGGAACCTTGAATGCCGCCGCGGGTGCGGGCTCCATCGTTGGCTTTCTCGCCGTCGGCGCCTTAGTGGCCCGCTACGGGCTCGACTACCTCTTCTACTTCGCGGCGGCGGTGATGGCGGCCGTCGTGGT
>JASHYQ010000298.1 GCA_030042955.1 Thermoplasmata archaeon | reverse complement strand
CGCGTAGGTCGTCAATTGTCGAGACACCGTGCCCCGCCATCGCAGGGGCACGCCATCCTCAAGTAGCCGTCACCCGGTTTCGGCAGCGGCCCCGCGGGGTACTGAATTATGCCGCACCAGGAAATGACCACTGAGTCCGCCGCCAATCCGTTTGAGACCGCCAAGCAGCAGGTCGACATCGTCGCCGACCTGATCGGCATCGACCCCGGGGTCCGCGAGGTGCTGAAGCACCCGAAGCGGGAGCTCACCGTCAACTTCCCCGTCCGAATGGACGATGGGACGTACCGAGTCTTCACCGGCTACCGGGTCCAGTACAACATGGCCCGAGGCCCGTGCAAGGGCGGCATTCGCTACCACCCTAACGTGACCCTCGACGAGGTGCGTGCGCTCGCGGCGTGGATGACGTGGAAGTGCGCGGTCGTCAACATCCCGTACGGCGGCGCCAAGGGCGGGGTCATCGTCGACCCGAAGAAGCTCTCCCATGGCGAGAACGAGCGCCTCACCCGGCGCTACGCCAGCGAGATCGCTCCGATCATCGGGCCCGAGATGGACATCCCGGCCCCCGACGTGTACACGGACTCCCAGACGATGGCGTGGATCATGGACACCTACTCGGCGGTGAAGGGATACTCCGTCCCCGGGGTCGTGACGGGCAAGCCCATCAGCCTCGGCGGCAGCGAAGGCCGCGGGGAGGCGACCGGCCGCGGCTGTGCCTACGTCATCCGCGAGGCAGCCCCCCACGCCGGCATCAAGGTCAAGGGCGCGACGGTCTCGGTCCAAGGGTTCGGCAACGCGGGCAGCGTCGCCGCGAAGCTCCTCTACGACGAGCAGGGCGCCAAGATCGTCGCCGCCTCCGACACGAAGGGCGGCATCTGGAACGCGGCCGGGATGAACCCCCACGCGATCGAGGCCCACAAGCAGAAGACCGGCTCGGTGGTCGGGTTCCCCGGCGCCAAGCAGGTCGGCAACGACGAGATCCTGGAGGCGAAGGTCGACATCCTCGTCCCCGCCGCGCTCGAGAACCAGATCACGGGGAGGAACGCGGACAAGATCCAGGCGAAGCTCGTCGCGGAGGCCGCGAACGGCCCGACCCTCCCTGCCGCGGACACCATTCTCTATCAGAAGAAGGTCACCGTGCTCCCCGACGTCCTCGCGAACGCCGGCGGCGTCACGGTGAGCTACTTCGAGTGGGCGCAAGACATCCAGGGATTCTTCTGGCCGCTCGAGGAGGTCAACAAGCGCCTGGAGCACGTGATGGTACAATCGTACGCGGACGTCCACAAGGTGGCGCAGGAGCGCCATGTCCACAACCGCACCGCCGCCTACGCCGTCGCAATCCAGCGCGTCGCGGACGCGATGAAGATGCGCGGCATCTATCCGTAGACCCCGATGGAGGACCTCCCGCGCTGCCGCACGGCAACGTGGGACGACGTCGAGCGGTGGGCGGACCGCCTCGAGGAGCTCGTCCGCGCCGCCGACGCGGTTCCGGAGACCCTCGTCGGCCTCACCCGCGGCGGCTGGGTCCCCGCACGCCTCCTCGCCGACCGCCTGGGGGTCCACCGGGTCGTCTCGCTCCGCGCGCAGCACTGGGGCGTTACGGCGACCCCCACCGGGGAGGCGGTCGTCAGCGAGGGGCTGTCGGGCCCGGTGAAGGGCCAGCGGGTCCTGGTCGTCGACGACATCACCGACACCGGCGACAGCCTCCGGTTGGCGGTCGACCACGTGCGCCGCGCCGGCCCCTCTTCCGTGGAGAGCGCGGCGTTCCTGCACATCGGCCACTCGAAGTTCGTGCCGACCTACTACGCGGAGGAGATCCCCCGGGGGTCGTGGGCGTGGGTCGTCTTTCCCTGGAACTACTGGGAGGACCTTACGGCCCTCGCGAGCCGGGCGGCGGAGTTCGGCCCGGGCCTCGACGCGGTCCGCACGACCCTGAAGGAGAAGGCGGGCTTAGACGTCCCGCTCGCCGACCTGCGTCGCGTCGCGCGACACCACCCCCTCTCGAAGAACTGAGCGGGTCGATCAGCCGAGCGTGTCCGCCGGGGCCCGGCGGGCGATCGACTTCCAGTACTGCTGCAAGCCGCTCGCACCGAGGATCATCCCGAGGCCGATACCCAGCAAGGCGACCAGGACCGGCAGCGACGTGCTCGGGAGCGCGTTCTCGAGGTACCGTACGAGGCTGAGGATCCCGTAGCTCAATATGCCGATTCCCAGGATCGAGACCGTGGCGACCGCGAACGTGCGGGGGAAGCGGCCCCGGGTGAACGTGCGCCGAACGGCGCGGCCCAGCTCCCAGACGAGGGCCCCCATGATCCACCAGATCAGTCCGGCCTCGATGAAGAACAGGATCCGGAGGAGCGGGACGCTCGACAGCTGGGCCAGGTAGGCGTTGTACCCCTCGAGAAAGCCCGCGCCGACGAGGGCGACCGCGAAGAGCCCGAAGCCGAAAGCGGCGGAGCCTTGCCGGATATCCGTGGAGGCCGAGCGGAGCGAGTCGATGATCGCCTCGTCGATGTCGAACGTCCAGAAGATCAGGTAGATCCCGAGCAGGATGGCGAGGCCGATGACGCCCCAGAGGAGCACGCCGCCGGCGGCGGCGATCCCGAGCGTCAGGAGGACGAGGGCGAACGGCAGCACCGTCTTCGCCCGCAGCTTCGGGTCCTTGAGGGCCCGCACGAGCGTGTAGTACGTCGACTCGATCGAGGCGCTCTGGCGCACGTAGACCCGACGGACGCCGTCGATCCGAACGCGTGAGGAGAGGATGGGGAACAGGTACTCGTCCTCCGCTCCGTCGCTCACGAGGTAGGCCGACGTCGCCCGGACGCGCTCGAGCACCTGGTCGAACTGGTCCGCGACCCGACGGTCGGAGAGCACCCCGACCTTCGGGGAACCGGTGAGGACGCAGACCTCGCAATCCTCCCCTGCGCCCCGGAGCTCGTCCAGGAGGCTGACGGCCGCGAAGACGGCGTTGGTGTCGGAGTCCTCGGGGTCGGCGATCGCGAGCCGGGTCGCCGCGTCGAGCGCCTCCGCACGACCGACCACGGGGCCGGCCACGTTGGCCTTCCGGCCCAGGTCATCGTCTCGGTCGACGCAGACCACGAGCCTCATGGCCCGGGTACTAAGCCCGTCGTGGGGCTTAACAGCATGGGCTCACCGGACGACCCGGGGGGAGAACGACGGCCCGTCTGCCGCCCGTCGGACAGGGAAGCGCTCCCCCCGCGCATACCGTTATACCCCCGATTCCTCCCTACCGCACCTTCCCATGGCCGCGCTACCGGACAAGAAGAGGCAGTTCATCGACTGGTACCTCGCGGTCGTCGAGGAGGCGGGGCTCTCCGACAAGCGGTACGGCGTGAAGGGGATGAACGTCTGGACCCCGTACGGGTTTCAGGCCCGTCGCAACCTCGACACCGTGATGATCCGGGAGATCGAGGCCACCGGTTCGCAAGCGGTCGAGTTCCCGACCCTCATCCCCGAGACCGAGTTCTCCAAGGAGAAGGAGCACATCAAGGGGTTCGACGCCGAGGTCTACTGGGTCACGAAAGGAGGTGCCTCTCCCCTGGACGTGAACCTCGTCCTCCGCCCCACGAGCGAGACCGCCATGTACCCCGTCTTCGCGCTCTGGGTCCGCTCCCACCAGGACCTACCGCTCAACGTCTACCAGATCGTCAACACGTTCCGCTACGAGACGAAGACGACGCGCCCGTTCATCCGGGTGCGCGAGATCCACTTCTTCGAGGAGCATACCTGCCAGGTCGACGAGGCGGCGGCGACCGCGCGCGTCGCGTCGAACCTCGCCGCGTTCGGCCGGATGGC
>JASHYQ010000297.1 GCA_030042955.1 Thermoplasmata archaeon | reverse complement strand
CCGGCCTCGAGGTCCTCGACCGCCCGGAACGCCCGATTCACGTCGCGGGTGTAGATCGCGGAGGAGAGGCCGTAGTCGACGTCGTTGGCGACCCGTACCGCGTCCCCGTAGTCGGCGACCTTGATCACCGAGAGGACCGGGCCGAAGATCTCCTCCTTGGAGATCCGGGTCCCGTGGCGCGTCTCGAAGATCGTGGGCGCGATGAAGTACCCCCGGTCGTAGACCCCGCCCTTCAGCTTCTCGCCGCCGCAGACCAGCTTCGCCTCCTTCTTGCCGACCGCGATGTACTCGAGGATCTTCTTCTCCTGGTCCTCCGACGCCACCGGGCCCATGCCCGTCGCCGGGTCGAGCGGGTCGCCGACGGTGAACGACTTGAGCCGCTGCGTGAGCATCGAGAGGAACTGGTCGTACACCTTCTCGTGCAGGATCAGACGGCTGGTCGCGGTGCACCGCTGGCCGCTCGTGCCGAACGCCCCGAAGAGGACCCCCTCGAGCGCCAGCGGGAGGTTCGCGTCGTCCATCACGATGACCGGGTTCTTGCCACCGAGCTCGAGGTGGACCATCTTGAGGTGGTGCGCGCCGCGTACGTAGACGTCACGCCCCGCATCGACGCCACCGGTAAACGAAATGGCCCGAACCCTCGGGTCCTCGACCATCGCCTTCCCGACCACCCCGCCGGACCCGGTGACGAAGTTCAGGACGCCGGGAGGGACCCCGGCCGCCTCGTAGACCCGGACGACCTCCGCGGCGCACCGGGCGGTGTTCGAGGCGGGCTTGAACACTACCGTGTTGCCGGTGATCAGCGCGGCCGCAATCTTCCAGTTGGGGATCGCGGTCGGGAAGTTCCACGGGGTGATGCAGGCGACCACCCCCTTCGGTTGGCGGACGGTCAGACAGAACTTCGAGCGGAGCTCCGACGGGACGGTCTCGCCGAAGAGCCGTCGCCCCTCGCCCGCCATGTACTCGATGAAATCGATGGCTTCCTGGACATCGCCCAGCCCCTCGGCGATGACCTTTCCCATCTCCTGCGTGACGATCCGGCCGACCGCGCTCTTGCGCTCCTTGAGGATTCGCGCCGCGTTCAGCAGGATCGCCCCCCGCATCGGGGCGGGCGTGTCCCGCCAGGAGGGGAACGCCAGCTGTGCCGCATCGACGGCGTGCGTGACGTCGGTCGGCGTCGCGGAGACGAAGGAAGCGATCGGTTCCCGAGTTGCGGGGTTGATGGTCTGGAACCGTGCGGCCTTCGGCGGGGTGACCCATTTCCCGTTGATGAACAGCCCGAACTCCTCGACCCTCGATGCCATGACCCGTAACCCTCCGGCGGGCCAATCCCCTTCGAGGGTACATAGGAGTTTGCGGGGGGCCGGGAGGGTCGGGGTCGGCGCCCACCCCGGTAAAGGCGCTCCGGGTCCGGGAGGCAAAGTCTATTGTCCGGTGGGCCTGGCGCTTCCGCCGTGATCGACCTCGACCTCGTCCGACGGGAGCCCGAGAAGGTCGAGCAGAACCTCGCTCGCCGCCGGAACCCCGAATACCTTCGGATCTTCTCCGAGGCGCGGGCCGCGGATGCCCAATGGCGCGCCGCGCTCCGAATCGCCGACAATCTGCGTCGACGTCGGAACGAGCTGAGCCACCGGATGGCCGAGGCGCGGGGCCGAGGTGGTCCGTCCGCCGAGCTCACCGCCGAGGCCAAGTCGATCCCCGACCAGCTCAAGGCCACCGAGGCCGAGGAGAGCGACCTGCTCAAGACCCGGGACAGCCTCCTGCGGCGCCTTCCGAACCTGCTCGACGATTCCGTCCCCTACGGCAAGGACGACTCGGAGAACGTCGTGGTCACCACCTGGGGGACCCCCGGCGCGGGCGGTCCGGAGCTGAGGTCGCACGGCGAAGTGCTCGAAGGGCTCGGCATGGTCGACTTCGACCGGGCCCACCGGGTCAGCGGCGGCGGCTTCTACTACCTCTCGGGACCGTTCGTCCTGCTCGACCTCGCCCTCCAGCGGTTCGCCCTCGACCTCCTGATCTCGCGCGGGTTCACGCCCGTCGCCCCACCGTACATGCTCCGTCGCGAGCCGTACGAGGGAGTGACCGACCTCGCCGACTTCGAGAACGTGATGTACAAGATCGAGGAGGAGGACCTCTACCTCATCGCGACCAGCGAGCACCCCCTCGCGGCGCTCTACCAGGGAGAGATCCTGGACGAGGACACCCTGCCGATCCGCCTGGCCGGCATCAGCATGAACTTCCGCAAGGAGATCGGCGGGCACGGGGTCGACCAGAAGGGAATCTTCCGGACCCACCAGTTCCAGAAGGTCGAGCAGTTCGTATTCTGCCGACCGGAGGAATCGCCCGCGATCCACGAGGAGCTGCGGGCGAACGCGGAGGAGCTCTTCCGGCGGCTCGGGGTTCCTTACCGCGTCGTGAATGTCTGCACCGGGGACCTCGGGTCGGTCGCGGCGAAGAAGTACGACCTCGAGGCCTGGTTCCCCCGCCAGCAGGCCTACCGGGAGGTGGTCAGCTGCTCGAACTGCACGGACTACCAGGCGCGTCGCCTCGGGATCCGGCTCGGCAAGGCGGGACGGCCGGAGAAGACCGTGCCCCACACCCTCAACTCGACCGCGGTCGCGACGTCGCGCGGGCTCGCGGTGATTCTCGAGCAGTACCAGCGACCGGACGGCTCGGTCACGATCCCCGAGGTCCTCCGTCCGTACCTGGGCGGGATGGCGGCCCTGAC
>JASHYQ010000296.1 GCA_030042955.1 Thermoplasmata archaeon | reverse complement strand
CTCGGAAGCCGGTCGCCTACATGCTCGTCGGCGGCAACCTCGCGGAGATCGTCCGGTCGTTCGGCTACGACCTGGTCTTCCCTGAGATCGTCGCGCTCAACTGCGCCATCAAGCACCAGTCGCTCCCGAACATCCTGAACGCGGAGGCCCAAGGCTACGGGCTCGACGTCTGCGGATACGTCAAGAACGACCTCGGGCTGCAGGCGCTGGGCGGCCAGACGCCGTTCGGCCGCATCCCTCCTCCCGACCTTCTGGTCTGCAGCTTCTCCGGCTGCTATGTCTACGTGAAGTGGTGGGAGGCCCTCGCCGAGAAGTTCGGCTGCCCGCTGTTCATGCTGGACGTGCCGTACCTCCGGGAGGGCACGCCTCGTACGGAGGAGGTCGAGTACATCGTCGCCCAGCTCAAGGAGTTCATCGCCCTCCTCGAGCGGACGACGGGGCGCACGTTCGATCCCGCCGAGCTCGCCCGAAGCCTCGCAGAGTCCCGACGGGCCGAGGAAGGATGGGTCCGGTACCTCCGCTCGGGCGCGCGTCGGCCCTCGCCCATCGAGGCCTACTTCGAGGCGGTCTTCTACATGTTCCCGATCAACGTCCTGCGGGGGACCAAGGAGGCCGCGGACTTCTACGAGCTGGTCAACGACGAGGTCCAGGCGCGCGTAGAGGCCAAGCAGTACCCGGTGCCCGACGAGAAGGTCCGTGTGGTCGTCGAGGGGGTACCGCCGTACCCGAACTACCGGACCTTCTGGGACTTCTTCCGGCGCTGGGGCGCGGTCTCCGTGGCCGCCACGTATCCGAAGGTGGGGGGGCTGTTCGACCAGGGGTTCCTGCACGATCCGGCGCGTCCTCTCGAAAGCATCGCGGAGTACTCGCTAGGCGCCTACGTCAACCAGGCGTGGCCCCTGCGCCGTGAGCTCATCGCTCGCTACGTGCGCGAGTACGCCGCGGACGCGGTCGTGATCCACGGCATCAAGTCGTGCCGCTCGTTCACGGCAGGTCAGGGCGACCTCAGGGATTGGCTGATCCACGAGAAGGGGATCCCGACCGTCTACCTGGAGTCCGACCACGAGGACCCCCGGTACTTCGCCCCGGCTCAGGTCAAGAACCGCATGGACGCGTTCTTCGAGTCCCTCGAGGGCAGCCGCAAGGCGGTCGCCGGGGGGGCCTCGTGAGCCTGGTCGCGGGGGTCGACATCGGCTCGACCACGGCGAAGTGCGTCCTCCTCGAGGACGGATCGATCGTAGGGAAGTCCCTCGCCCCGGTGGGTGTCGAGCTGGTGCGGGACGCGGAGGTGGCCCTCGAGAAGGCCCTGGCGGACGCCGGACGGACCCGGGGCCAGGTCGGCTACGTCACCGGGACGGGCTACGGGCGGTTCCGGGTGACGTTCGGCCAGTTCACGGTCACGGAGATCGGGTGCCACGCGCGGGGGGCCCACCACCTGTTCCCCGGCACGCGACTGGTGGTCGACATCGGCGGACAGGATACCAAGGCGATCCGGGTCGGCGAGAAGGGAGAGGTCATCGACTTCGCGATGAACGACAAGTGCGCCGCCGGCACCGGGCGGTTCCTGGACGTCTGCGCGGGCGCGCTCGGCTTCGACGTCGACGAGATCGGTCCTATATCGCTGCAGGCTCGCCATCCGGTGAAGGTGACCAGCACCTGCACGGTGTTCGCCGAGTCGGAGGTCACCTCGCTCGTCACCCGCGGCAAGGAGCCCAAGGATGTGCTCGCCGGGCTGCACGCCAGCATCGCCAGTCGTTCTTACTCGCTGATGCAACGGGTCGGGATCTCGCCGGAGGTGACGTTCACGGGCGGGGTGTCGCGCAACGAGGGCATGGTCCGGGCCCTCGAGAAACGTCTCAGCTTGCCGGTCAACGTGAGTCCGCTCTCCCAGTACATGGGTGCCGTAGGCGCCGCCCTGTTCGGGGCGGAGCGACTCGGCTCGCCGAGGGGGCCGGCCGCGGCATGACGACCACGCTCGGCCTCGACCTTGGCTCCGGTTCGACCAAGGGGATCCTGCTCGAGGACGGACGGAAGGTCCTCGCCGAGGTCCACTTGCCGACGCGGGGACAGCCGGCGGCGGTCGGCCGAGAGGTCGTCGAGCGGCTGGTCGAACAGGCGAACGTCCTGCCGGGAGAGGTGAGCTACCTGTGCACCACCGGTTTCGGCCGCTACGCCTACCCCGAGCGGAACCTCCAGGTGAGCGATATCACCGCTTCGGCCCGGGGGGCGGTGTTCCTCGCGCCCGGGACCCATCATGTGGTGGACATCGGCGCGCAATCCTCCCGAGCGATCGCCGTGAACGACGCCGGGCGGGTGCTGCGGTTCAAGATGAACGAGAAGTGCGCCGCGGGCGCCGGGCGGTTCGTAGAACGCTGCTCGAAGTACCTCCAGGTCCCGCTCGAGGAGATCTCGGCCAAGGCGCTCACTTCCCAGACCCCGAAGACGATCTCGAGCGTCTGCGCGGTGCTGGCCGAGAGCGAGATCATCAACAACGTGGCCGAGGGCGTCGCTCTGCCGGACATCCTGATGGGGGTCCTGCTGTCGCTCGCCCAGCGCGGGCACTCGCTGATGCGCTACGTCGGGATCGAGCCGGAGGTCACGCTGGTGGGCGGCCTCGTCGGCTGCTCCGCGATGGTGCGGGCCCTCGAACAGACCCTCGGTCTCACGGTCAACGCCGATCCCCGGGGCACGTATGCCGCCGCGATCGGCGCCGCCCTACTAGGCCAGGTGCGCCTCGACCGCGCGGCGGTGACCGCGACCCTGCCCAGCGCGGCGGGGCTCCCCTCGGTGTGAACCGTGGCCGGCCTCATCCAGATCCAACCTGAGTCTCCCCCACCCATCGCCCCGGGTCTCGAGCTGTCCGACGACCTCTCCGAGTTCGAGCGCGCGACCTCCCTCGAAGAGGTGGTCCGTCTCGGGCGGGAGGTCCTCAGCGACCCGACGTACCCGACGGCCCGGGCCTGGGCGCGCCGCGGGGCCCCCCTGGTCGGGTGCTTCCCGGTCTACACCCCCCAGGAGATCGTGCATGCCATGGGCATGGTACCCATTTCCCTGCACGGAGGTGGGGAGAACCTCGAGATCAGCCACGCGGACGCGGCGCTCGGCTCGTTCCTCTGCTCGATCAGTAAGTCGACGCTGGAGCTCGGACTCACCGGGGCATTGAGCCCGTTCCGAGCGATGGTCTTCCCGTACATCTGCGACGTCGCGCGGAACCTCGAGGGGATCTTCCCTCGCCTCGTCCCCGGCCGGGAGACGTTCATGCTGCACCTTCCGCAGAACTTCCGGACCCCGGCGGCCACGCCGTTCCTTGTCCAGGAGTACCGGCGGCTGGCCGCGACGCTCGAGAAGGCAGGAGGGCGGCCGCTCTCGGCGGAGAACCTGTCCCGGTCCATCGAGCTGTTCGACCGCCAGCGGGCGGCGATCGCCCGGTTGGCCGCCTACCGTCTGCAGCCGACGG
>JASHYQ010000295.1 GCA_030042955.1 Thermoplasmata archaeon | reverse complement strand
CTCCCTCCCCACCCTCCGCTCCGCCCGTCCCGGAGCGACTTCCGCCGACGGGTTGAGGAGCCCCACCACCTCCTCGGCTAGAGTCTCGGGGTCAGCTCACGACCCCCTAGTTTTGTGTGTCCCCACAGAACGGCCCGTCCCAGGTTCACTCCTTCATCCAGCTGGCGGTCGATCGCCTAGCCGCAGCGTGCACCCCCGGACCCAATCCCCACCCGGCTTCGGGGTTCTGATGCTTCCCCCCATCTCGGGCAAGCCTTGGGCGTGCGATAGGGATTGACCCCCTGGATGGGAGTTCCATGTTCCGCCGCTTTGTAGACAAGCTGGCGGGGGAGGTCGGCGCGGGGCCAATAGAGAGCCGCCGGCGCATCGATCGGGATCGTCGGCGGGTCGGTGGAAGTCGACTCGCAGTGTCGAAGCGACAGGCGTATCTCGCCCTTCCCGGGTCGACGTGGAAGGGAGGGGCTCGGGCGCGAAGGGAGGGCGCGCTGACGTACGGACTCCGAGGCCCTGCCCGATATCAGTCGAAGGAAATCCCAAGGCACTCCGTTTCCTCCTCGATATATACGAGTGCCCCACTAGCGTGAGAGACCGTGACAGACTCGGGACCTGCCTCGGGGAACGTGCCGGCGGGCAAGACCTGCCCCATGTGCCACAGCTCCCACCGGATTTCGGACCCGCTCCGGGCGGAAGTCCACTGCGCGGAGTGCGGCCTCGTCTTTGAGGAAGGCGAGCTGCTCGCGACCCCGCCACCCCTGAGCGACTCCCCCAACTCGGAGGGGAGCGGCCGGGGGATCGGCCCGTTCGCCCCACCGGGAGGAACCCGCCGAAGCCTCGGGTCGACCCTCTCCCTCGCGCGGGATGGCCAGGGAAAACGGCTCGATTGGCACCGTCGCTATGAGTTCCAGCACCTCAAGCGTGTGATGCAGCGCCAGACCGCGCGCGTCCCCGGGGGCCCGACCGACCGATCCCCTGCGCGCGCCGAGATCGCCCTCGCGGCCGAGAGAATCGGCTTGCCGCCGGTGGTCCAGGCCGAGGCCGAGGAGGTCTATCGGGAAGCGAAGGTTCGAGGCCTGTTCCGGGGCCGCAGCCTGCCGGCGAGCGTCGGGGCGGTGGTCTACACCGCGTGCCGACGCTACTCGATCCCCCGAACCCTCGGCGAGGTAGCCCTCGCGGTTGGGGCCCGCCGGTCGGAGGTGGGGCGGACGTTCAAGGTCATCCAGCGAGGCACCGATCTTCAGGTCCCGGGCGTCGGGACGAAGGCGTTCTTGGCACGCTACGCTCAGGAGCTCGCGCTCTCACCAAAGGTTCGGTCGAGCGTCGAGGCGATGCTTGACGCCGCCCGCCAAGACCCGGAGCTATCGGGACTCTCTCCGCACGGGTTGGTGGCCGCGCTCATCTACCTGGCCGCCGAGAAGAACGGGGAGCGACGTTCCCGGGCGCAGGTCGCCCGGGTCACCACGGTGACCGAGGTCACGCTGCGTTCGACCAGCCGGATCCTCGAACGGATCTGGGGCTCGGGCGGACCGACGGACCGTTCGTCTACTTGAGCAAGTAGTAGCCGGCCGCCTTTTCGCGGACCTTCCGGCGGACCCAGCCCTTGTTCTGGAGCTCTTGAAGGGCATTGAGGACCATGTTCTTCGGGAGCTTGGAGGCCTGGAAGATCCGCTCGGCGGTTCCCATCTTCTCCTCGGTCATGTAGGCGAGGTCCTTCATCGCCTTGTACACCTTCACGGCGTTCGAACTGACCTCGTCCTCGATCCCCATTGCGCTGCCCCCGAGGGGGCGGGGAGCGGGCAGACACTTAATCTTGGCGGCGCCGCCGACCGCCCGCAAGCGGTTAGCCTCGGCGGTCCCTCGGGGCTCCGGGAGCTTCGCGAGCCGCCATGGGATCACCTCAGGGCCTGGTCGTCTGGGACGAGCGCTTCATCGAGTACGACTTCGGCGACGACCATCCTTTCACGGAGCGGAGCCGCCGGTCCGCCGTGCGGCTCTTGGAGAGTATCGTCCCGGACTCGACCCGCTTCCTGCGCGAGGTCTCCCCGGCCGGCCGTAACCTCCTCGAGAGCTTCCATGAGCCCGAGTACCTCGCATTGGTCGAGGGAGCAAGCGTACGGGGCCGGTCCATCCCGCTCGACTCGGGAGACACCCCGTCCTTCCCCGGTTGCTTCGAGGCCGCGGGCCGGATCGTGGAGGGGGCGGTCCAGGCCGTCGACTTCTCGCTCCGCGAGCATGCCCCGGCGTTCCACCCGTCGGGCGGGCTCCATCACGCTCACCCCGACCGCGCGAGCGGGTTCTGCATCTTCAACGACGTCGCCGTCGCGGTGCAACATGCCCTCGCCGCGGGCCGCCGCGTCGCGTACCTCGATGTCGACGCCCACCACGGGGACGGCGTGATGTACGGCTTCTACACCTCCGGACGCGTGCTCGACATCGACTTCCACCAGGACGGACGGACCCTCTTCCCCGGGACCGGCCGGGCCGACGAAGTGGGCTCGGGAGACGGGGCGGGTCTGAAGGTCAACCTTCCCCTGCCTCCCGGCGCGGGCGACGAGGCCCTTGCCCCGCTCTTCCGCCGGGTCGTGCCGCC
>JASHYQ010000294.1 GCA_030042955.1 Thermoplasmata archaeon | reverse complement strand
GTCCTGCACGGCCGACCGGTGATCGACCCGGACGTCTTCCGCCTCCTGAGCCCGGCGCGCGACCTCTACGCCGGGACGAGGGAGTCCCTACGCTGAGGCGCTATCTCGTGGGGGTCGGGGGCGAGCGCAGGACGAACTCGTTCCCGTCCGGGTCGGCGATGACCGCGAGGGTGGAGACGAATCCCGGGGGACGGATCTCGTGCGGGGGGTCCGTCACCCTGCCTCCCCGTCGTGCGATCTCCGCGCAGGCCGACGCGGGGTCGTGATGGGAGAACACGATCCCTGAGACGGTCCCGGGCTCGCGCCCCCCTTCCTCGGGGTCGTACACGTGCATCCGCAGGGTAGCGGTCGCGCCGGGCAGGGCGAACACAGCTCTCCCTGCCGTTCGGTCGAACTGGAGCTCCTTTAGGCCCAGGACCACCCCGTAGAAGCTCCGCGCCTTCTCGATGTCTCGGACATGGACGGTGACCGCTTCGAGCCCTTCGACCGTTGCCGTCATGGGCTCGTCCCAGAGCGGCCTCGCCTCATTACCGTTGAGCGCAAGGCCCGTCCCAAGCCGTCCGCTCCCGGCCGGGGGTTCCGCGCGCGCGAGCCTCCGTGGGCCTGTCAGCGGCGGGGTCGCCTGCGCCGCGGAGGTCCGGGCCGGATCCTCGAGGAGGCATCCTTTCGCAGCCTCCAGATGCACTCGATGGGCCAGCGGCGGGCCCATGCCTGGTCCCTGCGGGAAAGATAGGTGCTCTGCGGCGAGCGAGGAGCTACTGGTTCCAGCCACCGGTCGACCACGAGCCCGTTCTCCTGGAACAGCCGGAACCACTCCGGGTAGGTCAGCTGGAACTCCCTCGCGTCGGCGCCCTCGAGCGCGTGCAGCCCGAAGTAGTCGCGGACGAGCCGCTGTGTGAGACGGCGGGCGCGAACCGTCTCGGCGACCGAACGGAACGGGCTGGCGTGCGCGAACACGAACAGGCCCGCCGGCCGCAGCACGCGCGACACCTCGGGTATCGTCCGGTACGGGTCCGAGAAGGTCGTCGCGCCGTAGTCCGAGAGGACCAGGTCGAAACTCGCGTCCGGATACGGGATGCGCTCGGCCGGCGCTTCGACCAGCGGGAACGAGACCCCGGCCTTCGTCATCAGCCTGCGGGCCTGGGCCAGACGCGCGCTGGAGAAGTCCAGCCCGACAACTCGAGCGCCGTCGCGCGCGAGGGCGATCGACCACCAGCCAGCGCCGCAGCCGAGCTCGAGGACGTCCCGGCCCCGCACGGGGCCGAGCATCCGTGCCTGTCGCTCTGGGACGCGGAAGACCCCCCAGGCCTTGCCTCCGAACCGCTCGAGGGCGCGTCGATTGCGGGTCTCGTACCACCGGGCTACGCGGTCCCAGGTGGCCCGGTTGACCCGGTGGTAGGCCGGGGCCGAGCCGGACACCGGGCGAGCACGGGTCCGGGAACTCATCGCGGCAGCAGTTCCCTGCGCAGGAAAAGCTCGCGGACGCAGCCGATGCGACCGCGAAGATCGGGACCACGGGAGGATTCGGGTCGAGCGCGCGGTGGCGTTCGACCCGGGAACGGGCGAGCCAGCCCGGCGTGGTCACGCACGGCCCCTGGACTCGAGCCCGGGGCGGGTTGCCGTGTCCCGTAGGTCGCGATGCTCCGACTCACGGGGCGGCTACGTTCCGGACCTTGGGCCGTCCCTCGCCCCCGGGGGGGATCGGGGTCCTCCGTGTCTGGAGGTAGCTGAGGAACACGACGGCCCCGAGCGCACCGCCAAAGATGATCCCCGAGTTCACGACGCCGAACTGGTTGGCCACGACCGCTAGGGTGAGCGTCGGGACCGCGAGGGCGAGGTATCCGGCCAGGTGGAACCCGGAGAGGACTTCCCCCCGGAGCTCGTCGGGGGCCACCCGGTCCACGAGGGTCACGCTCCCCATGTACACGAGGCCGACGGCAAATCCCATCAGGACCGCGCTCGCGAACGAGAGCGGGACAAGGCCGAGGGGCATGGAGGCCACGAACAGCCCCAAGGAGAGGACCATCAGAGGCATGCCGGTGAGGAGGGCGCTCCGGTCCCGGACCTGGCCCAGGAAGATCTGGGCGAACGCTGCCGCGCCGAACATGATCGCCACGGAGGCCGCCGCCGCCGAGGGCGGCAGGTGCGTCGCGTCGCGGACCGCGGTCGGAGCGAGGGACGCGAAGAACCCGTAGATCGCGTAGCACGCCGTAAGGCCCGCCACGGAGACCCAGAAGGCTCCGCGGATGCCCTGGGGGACCTGGATCCGCTCGAAGCGGACCTGTTCCGGCTTCTCCTCGTGAGGGAACAGCTTGGGGGTAACCCGCAGGAGGAGGACCCCCACCGCCGCGGCGGCGATGAGGACGAAGTACACCACCTCGGTGGGGTGGGGCACGAAGGCGACGGCGAGGCTGCTGAGGAGGATGCCGCAGGCCACGCCCCCGAAGTTCGCCCCTACCGCGACGCGCGCCACGTGGTGCTTGTCCCCGTTCGGCTCCCGCTTGGTCATCGAGAGGGTGGCCGTGCTCGTGGTCGCCCCCACCGCCAGCCCGGAGACGAATCGGGCCCCCGCCAGCCACAGGACCCCGCCGGCGATACCGTACCCGCCAGCGAGGACGAACACCACCCCGGAGAGGGCCGTCAGGAGCATGCCGATGTAGAGGACGGGGTGCGTACCGACCAGGTCAGCTTGGGGCGCGAGGAGGAACATCGTGAGCAACACGCCGACCGTGTAGGTCGCGAAGACCGCCCCCAGCACGGTCGAGGAGAAGTCGAACTGTCGCTCGTAGATCGAGTAGAGCGGCGTGGGCATCCCCGCCCCGAACGCTGTCACCGCCAGGACGAAGGCCATCCGCCGGAACGGCCCCCTGTTGGGGACCGCCGAGGTCGGCAACGAGCCGCTCATTCCGGGCATGCGCGCCCCGCGACCGAGCCGGGCGGGAAAATGTGCTCCGAGGGACGAACCTCCACTCCCCCGATCCAGGCCGTGACCGAGACCCCTTCGGGCATGAAGATTATCGCACGCGGTGCCGGGTCGGGCATCGACCCGCTGAGCGCGGGGCCAGGGGGAGGCGGCCCCTCTCCGATGGTCCCGAGGGGTGAGACGCAGAGGAGGGGAGCGCGATCTCTGTCGAGACGATCGACGTCGCGGCGTGAGGAGAGCGCGTCCATCGGCGTGCTCAGGCTCCGCCAGGGCCCATGCCGCAGACTACGTTCGCAGATCGCAAGACGAGGACCTCCGATGCGAAGAGCTCACCGAGACAGATTTACCGATGGAGCAGCCTAGGCCCACCGTGGGTCGACCTCGGGTCCTCCTCGACCGGCGCGTCGAACGCCGACTGGCCGCGGAGCTCTTCAATCGGACGTGGGACCTGCTGGCCAAGAAACGACGCACCGCAGAGGAGGACGATGAGATGGTCCATACCGCGCATGCCTCCCGATTTCATTGGGGCGTGGTAGGAAAGCCGTTGAATCGATCGATCGGGGAGTGGCAGCTATCCCGCGTCTATGCGGACCTCGGTCGGCACGAGCCTGCGGCCTACCACGGCCGCAGGGCGCTGGAGCTGGCGCAAAAGCGCGGGCTGGCCCCCTTCTACGTCGCGTATGGTCACGAGGCTCTCGCGCGGGCCGCCGCGGTGGCCGGTGATCGATCTCTGAGAGCCTCGGAGATCGGCAAGGCAAGGCGACTGGCAGCTCGAGTTCGGAGCCGTGACGATCGCCGGATGCTCCTCGACGACCTGTCGACGATCCCCTGAACCGGCGGGGGAACGTCTCCACCCAGCGCTCCGGCTGCGTCCAGGGGCGGCCCCTCCTCGTCCGAGCGGGGGGCCAGGACCTCGGGCGAGCCTCCTCGTCACCCCTCGTGTCAACGCAGGTGCGAGAGGCATCGCGGGTCTACGGCAGCTCGTTGTCCCTCACCGAAGAGGAGGGTCGGAGCCGTTCGCCGGACCTCTTTCACGCCAGAGAGCATCGGTGCGCGGGAGCGGGATTCCGGGTCCGATCGCGAGAGGTCTAGAGGCGGACCCGGGGACCTCTGCTCGGGAGAGCGCGCCTGCCGGAGGTCACCCTATAGACTCGCGGTCGTAGGACCCGTCGTGACCTTCGCTCACGGCGAAAGGAGCGTCCGTCTTCCGGTCTACCTGGCCTCGCTGGGGACCTGGTCCGCTTACGGTCTCGTCATCGTCGTCCTCCCCTTCCGCTTCCAGCAGCTGGGGCTTTCGGTCGTCGAGTACGGGGCGGCCCTCGCGGTCTACGCTCTAGGGCTTCTGGCGACCGAAGGTCTCTGGGGCTACCTCGCCTTTCGGCTCGGGTCAGCGCGCTACCTGGGGGGACTGGCCGTGGCGACGGGCCTCTCGATGGTGGCGCTCGGATTTGCCCGCTCGTTCGTGGTGTTCTGCCTGCTGCTCGGCATCTACGGGATGCTCGCGGTGTACAGCACGCCGCTGCTCCGTTGGCTCGGAATGACGGCCTCCGGCCGAGGAAGACCGAGCCAAGGCCTTGGTCGGCTCGGGGTCTTCTTCGGTCTCGGACTGAGCGTAGGTACCGCCGCCGGGCCGGTGCTGTACTCGGTCGGAGGTTTCTGGTCGAACATCGTCGTCGGTACCACGGTGTTTGCGGCCTCCACCGTACCCCTTCTGAGGATCCCCTGGGCCTCGGTCTCGCTTCCGAGGACCCGCGGCTCGGGGCCCAGCCCGCTACGCGCCTTGTTGGAACAGCGTTTCGCCTTCGCGAGCGCGCTGGTCGTGCTCTACTTCATGACCTACACGCTCGTCACGAACTTCCTCCAGTACTACTCGATCGACCTGTTCCACGGCACCATCGACGAGGCCGGCTACGTCATCGGGGCCGCCCGGGGCGTCGCCGTGATCTCCGGGGTCCTCTGCGGCTCCCTCGTAGATCGGTGGGGTGCCCATCGGGCAGCTCCGGTCGGTTTCCTCCTGCTCGGCGGAGGGGCGGCCGGAACGTGGCTCTCCCTGAACTACGCGGGGATGACCGGGGCCACCCTCCTGATGGCGGTCGGGGCTGGCTGGCTCTCGGTCACGCTGCTACCCCTCGCGCTCTCCCGCATCCGTCCCGAGCATCAGGGCACCGCGGTCGGCGTCTTCGGTTCGTTCGAGGACCTGGGGCTCATCCTAGGCCCGCTCTTGCTGGGCGCGGTCTACTCCGCCGTGGGACCTCGCGCGCTGTTCCCCGTGGTCGGAGGTTTGGCCTTCGTAGCGTTCCTTCTCGCGATCCTGACGCGAGGGTCGTAGGCTCGGACTCACCGCGGCCTCCCGCGCATGGCGGAGCTCGCAGCGCGACCGGAGGGGAACCGGACGGTCCGGCGATCGCCCTGCGAGAGCGTTCCTCCGTCTCTGGCAGTTAGCTCGTCGGTCTAAGACGCGGGGTGCGACGAGCGCGCGAGCTCGTCAAGAGCGGCCGGCCTTGCTGACCATCTGGAGGGGATTTCCGTCGGGGTCTCCGACCCACGCCGACCTCAGGGCACCGCCCGCGAAGTCGTGGGGAGGACTCAAGGAAGGAGCGCCTCTAGAGAGCATCCACGCGTAGGCCGAGTCGACATCGGCCGCCCAGACGACGACCTCTGCCCGGGGCGGTCCTCCGCCACCGGGAAGTCCGTGATCGCGCCTTAGAGCCTCGAGGGTCGAGACCCCGAGATTCAGGCTGCCCAGCTCCAACTCCACGTGGTCGGGGGGGCCCTGCTTTGGCACACGGAACGTCTCAGCGAACCCAAGGAGCCCGTGGTAGAACCGGAGCGACTTTTCGATGTTGCTGGTGTAGATGTTGTACAGATGGTTCTTGAACGTCGGACGAGCGGCCGGTTCGGCGTTCGTCCTCACGGGGAGCCGAGTGTAGAACGCGATCGTGTTCCCGTCAGGATCTGCTACGGTCGCGGCGTGGATGTAGCCCAGAAAGTCGTACGGGGTGTGCAGCGACGGCGCGCCCTTGGAGATCGCCCAGCCGTACGCCCCATCGACGTCGTCGGTGTTGAGGTCGATCTCCATGCGAGGGGGTCCTCGGGCGGTGAGAATGCCGTGATGTCGCTTCAGGGCGTCAAACGTCGCGACGCCGAGCGTGAACGACCCTAGGCTGAGCTCGACATGGTCCGGAGCGCCCTCCTTGGGTATCCGAAAGGTCTCTGTGAACCCCAGCACGTCGCGGTAGAATCGGAGCGACGTCTCGAGGTCGGCCGAATAGAGATTCACCTGAGGATCCGCGAACTCGACCCGCTGCTCTGATCCCTTTAGCTCGGACATTCGGTCCTCTCGCTCCTGCTTCCAGGGCTTCCTCTCCGTCCCCGTTCCGGATGATAAGTCGTCGGGAAGTCCGGCTCCTAAAATCGTCCCTTCAGCTCTCGGCGCCGATGGATCGGACCGACCTCGGCATCTTCTCCCGACTGGTCACCGACGCTCTCAGCTCGGACGAAGCCATCGGCCGCGAGGTAGGGCTCACCGGTAAGGCCGTTCGCACCCGTCGCAAGCGGATGGAGGCTGCGGGAGTTCTGACGGAGTACGGCATCCACCCCGCCGCAGAGATCCTCGGACGGCATGCCGTGACGTGGAGATTCGCAGGAACGGTGGGGCCCGAGCTTCCCTTATCCCGGTTGGTCGAGGTCGAGGACCTGGCCTACGTCATGAGATTTCGCCCCAACCTCCATGTGGCGGTCCGATTCACGAAGAGCTCCGACCCGACGGAGGACCCCCGCCTCTCCGTGATCCTCGGGCCGCCACTCGACGGCCTTCCTGAGGAGCGCCGGCCGGCGTCCTCGGTCCACGCCGATGACCTTTCCCGGGTGGATTGGAAGGTCCTGGAGGCCGTGGTCCGAGCGCCCCGCGCACCCTACTCTGTCAAGGCAAAGCTAGCGGACGTCTCGCCCCGGACCTTTCGAATGCACCAAGCGAAGTTGGAGGCGACCCGCGCGCTCGAGTGCGTCATGATCCTGAACCTCGAGCGGGAGGCGGGTCTCGCAACCTACGGGATCTGGCTGAAGGTGGACGACTCGTTCGACGAGAAGATAATCGAGTCGCTGCGGCTCTGGGACCGTCCCCACTGGACCGGGAATCCCCGCGGGGTCTATCTGCTCGGTAGCGCGGAAAACTACTTCGAGGCCCGCGAGCTGGAGCTCCGACTCCGATCGCTGCCCGGCGTCGTCGGCGCCGACCCTCTGATCCCGGCGGGGGGGTTCTTCGCGCGCGAGCGATTTCTGCAGTGGATCCGGACCGAGCGTGAACGTCGATTTCCCTCCCGATCCCGGACATCGAAGGACCCTGCGACCGTCTCGGCTGCCCTGTCCTAGAACTTCCTGCGGGCCCCC
>JASHYQ010000030.1 GCA_030042955.1 Thermoplasmata archaeon | reverse complement strand
CCCTCACCGACCCGGAAGCGGGCGGGGCCAGCGTCGTCCCTTCGCCGGCCCGACGTACTGCATCTCGGGCCGGATGAGCCGGTTGTCGGAGGCCTGCTCGAGCGCGTGGGCCGTCCATCCGGCGGTCCGCGCGACGGCGAACGTCGGAGTGAACAGCTCGCGGGGGAGCCCGACGGCCTCGAGGACGACCGCACTGTAGAACTCGACATTGGTGAAGAGCCGGGCGCCGGGCTTGGCCGCGCGCAACGCCTGCAGGGCACTCTCCTCGACCGCTTCGGCCAGGGCGAGGCGGCCCGGCTCGGCGACCTTCTTCGCGATGCCGTGCAGGACGACCCCGCGGGGGTCGTCGGTCTTGTACGCCCGGTGGCCGAACCCGAACAGGACCTCCTTCCGCGCGAGGCGCTCGGCGATCCACCCGTCGGCCCGCTCGGGGGCCCCGACCGCATCGAGCATGTCGGAGACCTTGCTCGGGGCCCCTCCGTGGACCGGGCCCTTCAGGGTCGCGAGCGCAGCGGTGGCGGCGCTCGCCAGGTCGGACTGCGTCGAGATCGCGATGCGCAGCGCGAAGGTCGAGGCGTTCGTCCCGTGGTCGGCCAGCAGGACGAGGTACGATTCGAGCGCGTGGGCGTGAGCGGGCGCAGGACGGCGGCCCGTAACCATCGTCAGATAGTTCTCGGCGTGGGAGAGCTCCGCGGCCGGGGGGATGGGAGGCTGGCGCCGCGCGCGTCGGACGTGCCGCGCGAGCAGGACCGGAGTCTGGGCGATCAGCCGGAACCCCTGCTCCCGGGTCGGCGGATAGGTGAAGCTCCCGTCGCCCAGCGCGGAGAGGATCGTCCTCAACGCCTCGAGGGGCGGGAGGTCGGGGGGAAGCGCGTCGACCACCCGTTCGACCTCCGGGGAGGGAGTGTGTCGGTCCCGGAGGGCGGCCACGACCTCCGGCGACGGGTCCGCCGAAGGAGGGTCGCCGTAGAGGATCAGGTGGACCGCCGACTCGTACGGGACCCCGGGGACGAGGTCCCGGATGTCGTAGCCGCGGTAGACCAGGTCCCCGGTCTCCCCTCCCACCCAGGAGATGGAGGAGCGGTCCACCACCACGTGGTCGAGACCCTTCGCGACCGCAGGCGGGCTGGACACGAGCGGGGGAACCCCGCTCTACCCTTAGCCTCGCGGGGGCTGGCGCACCGTTCGGGAAACCCTAAAGAGCGAAGGGCCGTCCTCCGTTCGATGGCGGTCAACCCGACCCACCTCGTCGAGCGGTTGGTCTCGCAGCGGGTCACGCTGCTCCTCAAGGACACCCGGCAGCTGACCGGTAAGCTGATGGGGGTGGACGAGCACATGAATCTCGTCTTGGACGAGACGGACGAGACGACGGCCGAGATGAGTCGTCACCTGGGCCGGGTCGTCCTCCGGGGGTCCAACGTCGTCACGCTTCACTCGCCCCAGGGCACCCTGACGAAACCGACCTGAGCCGTGCCCGCTGCCCCCACCCCCCACGAACCGGCACGGCCCCGCCCGAAGGGGGAGGCGCTCGCCGTGCTCCGGCTCCTCGCCCAGCTGGGAGCCGACCACACCGCGGTCGTGGTCACCTCCCGCGAGGTCGGCGAACGGATCGGCGTCAGCCAGCAAGCGGCCGACCGCTACCTCGTGGCGCTCGAGAAGCGCGGACTTCTGACGCGCGCGCTCGCCCAGCGCCGGCAGCGGCTCCTGCTCACTCCGGCGGCGATGGGGCTTCTCCAAGCGGAGTACCACGCCTACCGCCGGATCTTCGAGGGGCCCGAGCGCGTCACCTTCGAGGGGAAGGTCGCGAGCGGACTCGGCGAAGGACGGTACTATCTCTCCCAGCCCGGCTACGTGGTCCAGTTCACGGAGCGTCTCAACTATACCCCCTACCCCGGCACGCTGAACGTCCGGGTCACCGAGGATGCCCTGCGGAAGGTCGGGCTCCTGGCCCACTGGACCGGCATCCGAATCGATGGGTACCAGGCGAGCGGAAGGACCTTTGGGGGCGCGACGTGCTTCGTCGCCCGCATGAACGGTCATCCGTGCCACCTGATCCATCCGGACCGGACCCACTACAAGGACGTGGTCGAGTTCGTCGCCCCCGACTGCCTTCGGGAGGCGCTCGGCGTCCGGGACGACGACACGGTCAAGGTCGAGCTCGTGGAGTCGTAATGCCCGAGTCGCTCGCCCGTGCGGTTGCGCGAGAACGGCGGCCGTCTCCCGCGCCGCCGGCCGATGCTCGGCGATACGTCAACCAGTGGGTGGAGCGCGAGGCGATCGGCACCGAGGAGGTACCGGCGTTCGTCCTGATCCTCCGCACGCGCGGCTGCTACTGGGCCGACCAGAAGGGCTGCTCGATGTGCGGGTATGCGAAGGACACGTTGGGCCGCTCTGCGACGCCCGCCGAGCTCGCCGAACAACTCGACCACGCGCTCGCGCGGTACAAGAACGAGCCGTACGTGAAGGTCTACACCTCCGGCAGCTTTCTAGACGACCGAGAGGTCGACCCCGCAAGCCGGGTGGCGTTGGGGCGCGCGTTCTCCGGCCGCGCCCGACGTCTCCTGGTCGAGACGCTCCCCGAGTTTGCGACCCCCGAGACGCTCGGGCCGCTGCACGAAGCGTTCTCGGGAGAGCTCGAGGTGGCGCTCGGGCTCGAATCGACCGACCCGGACGTCCTCGGTCGGCTCGTGCACAAGAATGCCCCCCCACGGGAGTACCTGGAGGCCGGCGACCGGGTTCGTGCGCTCGGGCTCCGGGCGAAGGCCTACCTGCTGCTGAAACCGCCCTACCTCACGGAGAACGAGGCGGTCCGGGACGTCCTCCGATCCATCCGGGAGGCGCACGCCCACTTCGACGCGCTTTCGGTGAACCCGGTGCATATTCAGAACGGAACGGTAGTCGAATGGATGTACCACCGGGGACGGTACCGGCCCCCCTGGCTCTGGTCGGTCGTCGAGACCCTGCGGACGGGCGCCCCGCTCCGCGGCACGAGCCGCCTCGTCTCGTTTCCGACAGCCGGCGGACTGCCTCGCGGCCCGCACAACTGCCCTCGGTGTAACACCCGTGTCTTGGAAGCCATCGAAGAGGCGTCGTTACGCCAGGATTTCGGAGCGCTCGACGCGCTCGATTGCGACTGTCGCTCGGAGTGGCAACGCCTCTCCGCGCTCGAGCCGCTGGGGGTCGAGGCGTGAGCGACCTCACGCCGCGCCTCCCCCGGTCGGCCGTCGGGGCGATCCACCAGTTCTTGCGCGCCCACGCTGGTCCTCCGGCGAGCGAGGGCGGGGTCGTAGGCCTCTCCGGGGGACTGGACAGCGCCGTGACCGCCCGCCTCGCCCGGGACGCCCTCGGACCCGAACGGGTACTGGGGGTTCTGCTGCCCGACCCCGGGTATCCGGAAACGCTCCGTCGGGAGACGCGGGAGTTCGCGGAGGCGCTCGGGATCGAGCACCGGACGCTCGAGCTCGGACCGGCGATCGAGGCGGTGCGAGCGGTACTTCCCGAGGTGAAGGACCGCGTGACCCTCGGGAACATGACCGCCCGGCTTCGGATGACCCTCCTCTACGCGCTCGCCCGCGAACGGAACCGGCTCGTCCTCGGGACGGGCAACAAGTCCGAGCTCCTGCTCGGGTACTTTACCAAGTACGGCGACGGGGGGGCCGACGTGCTGCCCCTCGGGGACCTCTACAAGACCCAGGAGCGCGCGCTCGCCGTCGAGCTCGGGATCCCCGCGTCGATCCGGGAGCGGGCTCCGACGGCCGGGTTCTGGGAGGGGCAGACGGACGAGGGAGAGATCGGACTCCCGTACGAGCAGATCGACCGCATCCTCTACGGGTTCGAGCAGCTCCGGTCGGAAGAGGAGGTCCACGCGACCACCGGGATCCCGCTCGAGGCGATCCGGGCGATCGCCGCCCGACTCGCTCAGAACCGTCACAAGCGCCGCCTTCCGCCGATCCCGAAGCTCGGGCTTCGCACGGTCGGCCTCGACTGGCGCGAATGACCTCCACCAAGCTTATGCTCGACCGCCGGGTCGACGGCGTGTATCCGTTCCCGGCTTTTCCATGGACCGAGCGACCTATCAGCGCCTCTACGACTCGTTAGTCACCGACGAAGACGTTACCCGAATCGCGCACGCCGAGCACCTCGACCCCGAACTGCTCTTCGTGATCCACACCCACCGGGTGACCCGCGACGCCACCCGCCGATTCTACGTGGTCAAGCGCCAGCTGCCCCGACTGGTCCATCAGTGGAAGCAGGGGCGCTCGATCCTCGAGATCGCCCGCGACTGGAAGTTCCCGCCGGTCCTCATGGGCCAGCAGATGCTCGGCGAGCTCGGGATCCCGCGCAAGAAGGTGTGGGGGACCTTCCTCCACCCCGAGACCGCGCCCGACCATCGTATCCGCAAGGAGGTCGAGGCGTTACTGGCCGCGGACCGGATCTACTCGCCCCACGGCATGGAGCTCCAACGCGAGCGGGGCCGCAGGGGGGAGGAGCGGCTCGCCCGCTGGCTCGAGAAGCACGGGATCGGCTACCGGACCGAGAAGGACCTGCGGGGAAAGTACGCCAAGACGCCCGATGCGCTCCTGGACGAGCCGATCCACCACAACGGACAGAAGCTGAACTGGATCGAGTCGAAAGCGAACTTCGGGGACGACGTGGAACTCCGCAAGAACCTGAGGCGCCAGCTCGCGCCGTACACGCAGCTGTTCGGCGAGGGCGCGGTCGTGTACTGGTACGGGTTCGTCAACGGGGCGGAGTCGCCCCCCGGGATCCTGCTTTGGGATGCCGAGATGATCGAGACCGCTATCCCGGTCGTGACACACCGGACCGGGGCACCTCACGCTGGGCACCCGTCGTTAGATCACGCTCGACCACCGCACCCGGCCCGGCCTCCTTCAGCCCCAGGATCAGCGCACGGCGGGCACGCCGCCGCGCCGCCTCCCTGAGCTGCTTGGACATCGACCGGCCGAGCAGGTCACAGTCCGCGCTGAGCCCGGCCCGGCGGAGCTCCTGGACGAGCTCGATCGCCTCCGGCATCCGGGCGGCGTCGTTGACCACGACGTACGTGTCGAGCGGGGGCTCCCCCTCGGGCCAGCGGCCGGCGCCCTTCAGGAGCAGCTCGAGGGTCTGGTCGCCGATGGCGAGGCCCGCCGCGGGGGTCGGCGGTCCGTCGAACAGCTCGATCAGGTGGTCGTAGCGGCCCCCCCCGAAGAGGGCGCGCGAGTCGCCCGTGCGGGAGTACGCCTCGAAGACGGTCGAGGTGTAGTAGGCGAGGCCCCGCACGACGGTCGGGTCGTAGACGACCCGACCGGCGAGCCCGGCCCGGTCGAGGAGAGCGAACACGTGACGCATCCGTTCGAGGCCGGCCTGCCCAGGTTTCTCGAGCCCTCGTCGGTCGAGCTCCTGGAAGAAGGGTTCGACCTCGCGTGCGGGCACGCCGGCTCCGGCGAGCGTGAAGAGGCTGGAGAGCTCCCGGGCCGAGTCCTCGGAGAGGCCGGCCTGGAGCACCTCGCCCTCGAACTCGGCGGGCGGGATCTTGTGGTACCGGTCGACCGCTCGGAAGAAGCGGGCCATGTCCTGAGCGCCGTACAGCGCACCGATCCCTTCGGCGATCGCCCGGTCGTTGAGGCGGAAGGCGTAGAGGCCCGTCGCGCCGACCTCGTCCAGGAACATCGCGGCGGTGGCGAGGAGGTCGGCCTCCGCCTCCACTCCCGGGACCCCGAAGATGTCGAGGTTGAACTGGAGGAACTCGCGCGTACGGCCGGCTTGGGGCTCCTCGTAGCGCCACGCCTTCGAGATGGTGAACCACTTGACCGGGAGCGG
>JASHYQ010000293.1 GCA_030042955.1 Thermoplasmata archaeon | reverse complement strand
GCCATCCGGGAAGGGAGCCGGATCATGAGCATGGTCTCGGTGAAGAACCATCTGAACGCGCTCCACAACCCCTACGCGCAGTACCCGAAGCGCCTCACGGTGCAGGACGTCCTCGACTCGGAGATGATCAGCTACCCGCTCACCCGCGAGCAGATCTGCACGATGAGCGACGGCGCGGCCGTCGTGGTCCTCTGCTCCGAGTCGGTCGCCCGCGAGTTCACGGACCAGCCGGTCCTGGTCAAGGGGGTCGGATGCGGGACCGACACGATGCGGCTCGCCGACCGCCCTTTCGGCAAGGTCCCGCTGATGCCGCACGAGTCGGCGAAAGACTACGCCCACCTGCCGTACCCCGGAGTGCACTCCTTCCGCGCGGGCCGAGCGGCCGGTCTCGAGGCCTACCGGATGGCGGGGATTACGGACCCGAACCGGGAGCTCGACTTCATCGAACTGCACGACGCCTACGCCTCCAGCGAGATCCAAACCTACGAGGACCTCGGCCTCTGCAAGTACGGGGAGGGGTACGGGTTCGTGGAGCGGGGCGACCCGTTCCTGCGCGGGATCGACTACGGCTTCCCGACCCCCCACGCCGGGGCCGCTCCGGTGAACCCCTCGGGCGGACTCATCGCCTGCGGCCATCCGGTGGGGGCGACCGGCTTGATGCAGGCGGTCTTCGCCTTCTGGCAGCTCCAGGGCACGATCCCGAAGCACTTCGGGGACCCGGCCCTCCAGTTGAAGGACCCGAAACGGGGGGCGATCCACAGCCACGCGGGGACCGGCTCGAGCGTCACGGTCTCCATCCTGGAGCGGGGGTTCCGATGAAGGCGCGTCCCCCGGCCTTCACGAAGTTCCGGGACGTCCAGGCCGAGCTGGCCCGGAGCGGGGCCGCGCTCTTCCGCGACGCGGACGGGGTCGAGAGTCTCGTGATCCGCTACCCGTACGCCATCGAGTACATCCACAGCTACGCGGAGGATTCTCCGTTCTTCTTGGGCCTCGCCGAGGGCAGGCTCCGGGGCTCGCGGTGCACGAAGCAGGGGTGCGGATGCGTCTACGCCACGCCGCGCAGCCACTGCATGGAGTGCGGCTCACCGACCGAATGGGTCGACCTCCCGACGGCGGGGAAGCTCCACTCCTGGACAACCTGCCACTTCGGTTCGGAGGCGTTCCTGAAGGAGACGCCCTACAACTTGGGGCTCGTCGAGTTCGACGGCGTCAACAGCCTGCTGCTCGTCCGGCTGAAGGACGCCCGGGAATCCGACCTCTACGTCGGCATGCCGGTCGAGGCACGGTTCGACCCGAACCCGAAGTACTCGGTCACCGACGTCTGGTTTGTCCCGAAGTAGGGGTCCACTGGGGGGGCCTACCGGACCCCCGGACCGGCACGATGGAACCGGTGGGACCCCCGAAGGGGGAAAGGGTTGGGTAGCCCGTCCCGCCCGATCGCCTACTGGGTCCCGGGAGGAGGCGGAGGCGGCATCTGCCCGGCCGGCGGAGGTGCGGTGCCCCAGCCCGGTTGACCCGGCTGTCCCATCGGGGGCGGAGGCGGCGCCTTCTTCTTCCGCATCACGAGGACGAGGACCAGGGCCACGACCACCACGACGACCACCACGCCGACGATGATGTAGATCCAGGAGCTGGTGCCCGACGAGCCGCTGGAGGTCGTCGTGCACGACGTCGCCGTGCAGCTCCCGCTGCCGCCGCCCGGGGTGCCGGGGCCATAGTTGCTGCCGAGCCAGCTGTAGCTGTAGGACGTCGCACTTCCCGTCACGGCCACCGCGTTCAGCGTGAAGCTCGCGGCCGGCGGGAGGAGGGAGGTGGCGATCGAGAAGGCGAGCGTGGCGCCTCCGTTCGAGGTGGTGAAGAAGAGCGCTCCGAACTGTCCCGAGTTCGACGTCGCGCCGTAGTAGAAGCCGGCGGTCGTGTTGTTGCTGAACCAGGCGTAGGCCGTGGCGTTGCTCGCCGCCGACCCGCCGAACCAGACCTCGTAGATGTAGGTCGAGCTGTCGAGGACGACCGTGCCGGCCACCGTGAACTGGACCGAGAGGTTCGGTCCGCTCGAGTAGCTCGAGCTCACGGCGATGAGGTCGGCGTTGGGGCTCGACCCGCTCGCGGACTGAGTGAACGAGAGATTGTATCCACTTCCGCTCGCTGAGGCCAACCCGCTCAGCGCGAGAAGGCACGTTACGGTCGCCACCACTGCGAGCCCGAGCCCCGGGCCCGTCCACTTCTTTCGCTCCATCCTTTGTTGTTCCGGTCGCCGTCGGCCGGCGGGATCCGAGAAGGAGCCGCCGGCGAGGAGGCGACCGAATGGCACCTGCAGTTCAGGGGATAAGACTTTCGAAATCGCCCCCGGGGGGGTGAGGGCCCTCCAACGGAGGAGCGAATCCCCGAATCGCCATCGGAATCCGTAGCGACCGATTCCTCTGGCCAGGGTCCGAGTAGCTTCGGTCCCTAACCCGTCATGGGGGAGGAGGTGCCGCGGGCCGGGCTTGAACCGGCGGCTTCAAGATCTTCAGTCTTGCACTCTCCCAAACTGAGTTACCGCGGCACGACGGCGCGAGGGGTGTGTCCGTCCTATTATAGTTCTCCCGTTGGAACTCGCGAGAAGGGGAGAGGATGTCGGCCGAGAGAGCGGTGCGCGTCACGCGTTCGCTCCCGCGGTCCGTACGGGTCAGCGACCCTCCGCTACAGCTCCGGTCTCGAGATCCGGTCACGGTCCTCGAGCGGTCCGTGGACTGGCCGGCGTTCGTCCTCGTGCGGACCCCCCGCGGGGCGTGCGGATGGGTGCCCGAGCGGTACCTCGGTCCGGAGCGGCCCCGGACCCGGGCGCGACGGGCGTACGATACGACGTCCCTTGAAGGCGAGGTAGGCGAGACCCTGACCGTTGTGGCCGCCGACGAGGAGTCGGGGTGGCTCTGGTGCCGCGACGCCGACGGTCGTGTCGGCTGGTACCCGGCCGACCATACCGACGCGTTCTAGGCGTCGGACCCGGACTCGGCCCGGCCGAACGCGCGCGTACACGTTCAGAGCACCCTTTTCTCGGCGGGGAGCGGCGGGTCTTATCTAGCCGACCCGGCCTCGTAAGGGCGTGGCGTCGAAACGCACGCTGGTCGTCGCGGAGAAGTTCAACACCGCGCTCCGAATCGCCGTCGTCCTCTCCGACGGACGAATGAAGCGGTCCCGGATTGCAGGGACGAACCTCTTCGAGTTCGACCGGCCGGAGGGCTCGTACACGGTCGTCGGTCTCCGCGGTCACATCGTGGAGCTCGACTACCCAAAGGAGTTCGCGGAGTGGACCCTTTCGGGGCTTCCGAAGCTCCTCGAGACGGCCCCCCTGAAGCGGGTCACCGAAGGGGGGATCGTGAGCGCCCTCCAGTCGATTGTCAAGGGATTCGACCGGGTCGTCATCGCGACCGACTTCGACCGGGAGGGCGAACTGATCGGGCTCGAGTGCCTCGAGCTGCTCCAGAAGGTCCATCCTACCATCGAGGTCCGCCGGGCCCGGTACAGCGCGCTTACCCGGGACGTGATCGAGCAGAGCTTCTCCAACCTGGAGCAGTTGGACCACGCGCTGGCGGAGGCGGCCGAGGCGCGTCAGGAGATCGACCTCGTCTGGGGAGCGTTGCTCACCCGCTACCTCTCCCTCATCTCCGGCCAGCGCGGGCGGGGGTTCCTGTCCGTCGGGCGCGTGCAGACCCCGACGCTCGCCCTCCTGGTCGAGCGGGACCAGGCGATCAAGGAGTTCGTCCCCTCGCCATTCTGGGAGCTCCGCGCCACCGGCCAGGTCGGAGAGACCTCCTTCTTGCTGCGTCACGAACACGGGACATGGGACGACCACGCCGCGGCCACGGCTGTCTTCCGGAAGGTGGAAGGGGCGAAGGAGGGGACCGTCCGCGAGTTCGCGGAGGAGGAGACCCGACGCCGCCCGCCGATCCCGTTCTCCACCACCTTGTTCGTCGCCGAGGCGACCCGGCTTGGCCTCGGCGCGTCGATGGTGATGCGGATTGCCGAGGACCTGTACACCCAGGGACTGATCAGCTACCCGCGGACGGACAACACGGTCTACCCACGCGGGCTCGGCCTCAAGACCCTCGCCGAAAAGTTCAAGGACGGACCGTTCGGCGAAGCCGCGGAGTACGTCCTCAACCAGCCGACGTTCCGCGCGACCCGGGGCCGGACGGAGACGACCGACCACCCGCCGATCTATCCGACGGCGGCGACCGATCCGAAGAAGCTACGGCCGGACCACGCGAAGATCTACGAGCTCGTCGTCCGCCGCTTCCTCGCGACGCTCGCGCCGGACGCGGTCGGCGAGCAGCGGACGACGACCGTGGAGATCCACGGGGAGGCGTTCGAGGGGAAGGGCCAGCGGATCCTCGAGCCGGGGTGGTACCGCGTCTACCCGTACATGCATCCGGAGGAGGCGCCGCTCCCGCCGCTGGTCGTCGGGGAGACGGTGGCGATCTCCGACATCACGCTCCGCGAGGACCAGACGAAGCCGCCTCGCCGGTTCACCCAGGGGTCGCTCATCCAGGAGATGGAGCGGCTCGGGCTCGGCACGAAGAGCACGCGGCACGACGTGCTGCAGAAGCTGTTCGACCGCCGGTACGTCTCGCAACGCCAGCTCGAACCGTCCTCGACGGGGATCGCCGTCGCGGAAGCGCTCCGCGCCCACGCGCCGGTGATCACGCGGCCGGAGATGACGCACCGCCTCGAGGAGGACATGGGGCTCGTCGCCGAGTCGAAGAAGCCGAAGGCGGAGGTCCTCGAGGAGTCGCGCGGGATGCTTCGGGAAGCGTTCGCGCTCCTCGCCGCCAACGAGGCCGGCGTGCGGGAGACGCTCACGACCGCGCTCGACCGGCAGCATTTCGTCGGACCGTGCGCCCGGTGCGGCGGGGCGCTCCAGATGCGCCGCAGCCCCCGCGGCGCCCGGTGGGTGCAGTGCGTGAACAACCCCGCGACGTGCCCGGCGACGTACGCGCTGCCGTCCGCCGGCTTCATCGAGCCGGCACCCGAGTTCCTCTGCGGGACGTGCAAGGTCCCGCGCGTCAAGATCACCTTCCGGGGGCAACGACCGGACCTCTACTGCATCAATCCGGAGTGCGCGGAGCACCACAAGGCGTTCCGGATCGGTGTCTGTCCGAGCTGCGGAAGCCCGCTCCAGATCCGCTACTCGTTCGCCGGGAACCGGTTCGTCGGCTGCTCCGGCTACCCGACGTGCCGGGTGAGCTATCCGCTCCCGCAGCGCGGCAAGCTCGAGAAGGACCAGCCGCCGTGCCCCGTCTGCCGGGCCCCGGTGGTGACGGCGATCGAGGCCGGACGGCCGCCGTGGACCCTCTGCATCAACCCCGCCTGCCCGACGCGGGTCGAGAAGGCCGAGCAGGCGGCGGCGAAGAGACGGGCGAAGGCGACGAAGCCGGCCCGCCGCCCGTCCGCGCGCGCTGCGACGACGGGATCGTCGACGCGGCGCACCGCCACCGCCTCCCCCCGCCGTCGCCGCCGCTCGGCGCCGGCCGAACCGTCCCCCGGGACCGAGCCGACGCCAACCGCCCCCGAAGCCCCGGGCGAAACCGGATCGCACTCCGCGGGCGCCTAAGAGCGGCGTCGACCGCGCCGGCCGCCGAGGCCGTTTCCTCACCTCTCGCCGCGCGTTAAATACGCTCCACCGGTCGTTCGGGTGTGACGGCGCCGCGACGGCTGCTCGACCTCGATTCCCGCTCGTACGAGCGGGCGCTCGCCCGTCGTCCGCTCGTCATCCTCCCGGTCGGTGCCCTCGAGGCCCACGGCCCGCACCTGCCGCTCGGCGCCGACCAGATCCAGGCCGAGTCGACCGCTCTCGAACTGGCGGAGGCGGCCGACGGGCTCGTGGCCCCCGCGGTCGCCTACGGCTCGGCCCCCGCCGCCCGACGGTTCCCGGGAACCGTCTCCCTGACGCTCGCTCAGCTCTCGGAGTACGCCGAAGGCGTGATCTCCGAGCTCGCCCGCTCCGGCGTGCGACGCCTCCTGGTCCTCTCGGGGCACGGCGAGCGCGGCCACATGGCGGCGCTCCGGGAGGCCGCGGACCGCGCGATGGCGCACCGCCCGGAGCTGCGCGTGGCGGTGCTCTGCGACTACGAGTTCGTCTACGAGCTGCGGGGCCGCGAGGCCCCGGCGACGGACGGCCACGCAGGACTCCTCGAGACGTCGCGGCTGCTCGCGCTCGCCCCGGAGGCGGTCGGGGCCGACCGACCGGTGGGGGAGTACCGCCACAGCCCGTTCGTGCCGGGGACCGCGAGCGAAGCCGATTGGCCCGAGAGCGTGATCGGCGACACGCGAGCCGCTTCGGCCGAGCTCGGACGTCGGATCCAGCGTCACGTCGTCGCCCGTCTGCTCGAGACGGTCCGCGCGACCCTGCCGTCGTAGCGAGGACGCCGATGCCCGAACCGTCCGACCAGATCCGCGTCCGCGGCGCGCGTCAGCACAATCTCAAGAACGTCTCGGTCGACCTCCCCCGCGGCAAGTTCGTCGTGCTGACGGGCGTCAGCGGGTCGGGGAAGTCGTCGCTCGCCTTCGACACGCTCTATGCCGAGGGGCAGCGCCGGTACATCGAGAGCCTCTCGTCGTACGCGCGCCAGTTCCTGGGTCAGATGGACAAGCCGGACGTCGACTCGATCGAGGGCCTCTCGCCGGCGATCGCGATCGAGCAGCGCGCCGGGAGCCGCAACCCCCGCTCGACCGTCGGCACGGTGACGGAGATCTACGACTACCTTCGACTCCTGTTCGCGCGCGTCGGCGTCCCACACTGCCCAAACGACGGCGAGACAATCGCGCCGCAGTCGGTCGACCGGATCGTCGAGGCGGTCCGCCGCGCCGCCGCCGGAGAGCGCGTCGACCTGATCGCGCCGGTGGTGCGCGGGATGAAAGGCGAGCACCGGGACGTGATCGACCGGCTGCGCAAGTCGGGGTTTCGTCGGTTCGTCGTCGACGGCGTCGAAGTGCGGCTTCCCGGACCGGAGATCCGGCTCGGTAAGAACCAGAAGCACACGATCGAGGTCGTCGTCGACACGTTCGACCTCGTCGACGAGGAGGAGAGCCGGCTCGCCGAGGCGGTCGCGCTCGCCCGCCAGCTCGCGGACGGGCTGGTGATCCTCCGTCGACCGGGCGGAGAGCGGACGACGTACTCCAGCCGACGGGCGTGCCCCAAGTGCGGCTTCTCGATGGAGGAGCTGACCCCCCGGATGTTCTCGTTCAACAACCCCGTCGGCGCGTGCACCGAGTGCCTCGGGATCGGGGCGACGCTCCACGCCGACCCGGAGCGGATCGTCCCGGACAAGGAGAAGCCGCTCGGGAAGGCGATCTCCGTCTGGGGCCTCACGCCCGACGCCCCCGGCCTCAAGCGGTTCGCGGCGGCGTTCGGCTACGACCCGCGCCGACCGATCCGCGAGCTTCCCGAGAAGGGGTGGAAGGCGCTGATGTACGGCTCGGACC
>JASHYQ010000029.1 GCA_030042955.1 Thermoplasmata archaeon | reverse complement strand
CTGGACCGCCACGGCTACGCCACCGAGGCGATGGTCGAGGCGGAGGCCGAGTACTTCCTGCGCAAAGGGATCTCCGAGGAGAAGCGGAGCTTCGAGGATTACACGCTCATCGGCGAGGCACGGGCCGCACGTTCCCCGGACGGGAAGGTCGAGCTGCGCCGAGGCATCGGCGCGGAGGCGGTCGGGATGACGGCCTGCCCGTGCGCGATGGAGACCTGCCGCGAGGCGCTGCAAGCCGAGTACCCCCACCTCGCCGACCCCGAGTTCCGCACCCTGCCGATGATCTCCCACAACCAGCGGAACCGCACCCGCGTGCTCCTCGAGTTCGAGCGCGACGGGACGGTCGAGGTCGACGACCTCATCGACGCGATCGAGCGTGCCCAGTCGAGCCCGACCTACGCCATCCTGAAGCGGGGCGATGAGGGCCGGGTGGTCCTCAATGCCCATCGGAACCCGAAGTTCGTGGAGGACGTCCTCCGGGACCTCCTCGCCAGCCTTCCGGAACGGTTCCCGGAAGTTCCCGACACGACCGTGGTCGACGCGCTCACCGTCAGCGAGGAATCGATCCATAAGTACAACGTCGAGGCCTCTCACCGGCTCACCTTCGGCGAGCTCCGCCGATCGGCCGGGCGATAGGAGCGGTTCGGAGGCGCCGTGGCGTACGCACTCGATGCCCTGCGCCGTCGACCCGGGCGCTCGTTCCTGACCGCCCTCGGGATCGGTCTGGCGGTCGGCCTCGTGGTCCTCCTGCTCGCGCTCAGCGCGGGGATCCAGACGAGCGCGACCGAACTCGCTACGGCGAGCGGGGTCGACCTCATCGCGGCGAGCGCCGGGGTGAATTCGACCTTCGGAGCGTTGCCGCCCATCGACCATGCCCACCAGCTCGTGACCGAGATGCCCGCCGCGGACCACAACGTCGAGACCGCGAGCCCCTGGCTCGTGAGCGACCTCGTCTTCGGGAATGCGTCGTTGTGGGCACGGGCCAATCAAAGCGACGTTCCCCCTCAATGGTCGCCGACGTCCTCCGGGTCGATCGGGTGGATCCCGGACGACAACACCGGCATCCAGGTCCCTACGCTCTACAACGGGACCGGGTTCACCAGCCCGGGGGACCCGCACTATGCGAACGGGACCTACCAGGGACCGTTCACCGGCCAGATCGAGCTGGACCAGGGTCTCGCGGCCGTGCTCGGGGTAACCGTGGGGGAGCATGTCTGGGCCGCCGCCGCGTCGCCGACCGGACCCGGTGACCTCCAAGCGTGGTACGAGAACGCCACCGAGTTCACCGTCGTCGGGGTCACGAGTCCGTTCTGGCTGGTCCCTTCCGCGCTGCTCGCCCTCCTCTACCTCTCCGAGCTCCAGGCGATCGTCGGCGGAGGCACCCCGTCCACCGACTACGCCTCGCTCGTGCTCATCCACCTGTACGACCCGACGTCCCCCTCGAACGACCAGTCGGCCCTCGACGCGGCGTTCGTCGGTCTCACGATCATCACGCTCGGAGACATCCTGAGCGAGATCCAGCACGTGGTCAACCTCTACCGGACCTTCGGCGAGCTGATCGGCGCCATCGACCTCGTGGTCGCCGCCCTGTTTACGACCACGGTGCTCCAGATGTCGGTCGACGACCGGAGCCGGGAGATCGCGCTCCTTCGGGCCATCGGGAACTCTCGCGCCTCCGTCGGCACGCTCGTTGTGGAGGAGGGACTCCTGCTCTCCGCGTTCGGGCTGGCGGTGGGACTCCCCGTCGCCTTCCTTGGAGCCGAAGCGATCAACGTCTTCCTCCTCCGCCTGCTGGCGGGCCTCCCCGTGGGGTTCAACTTCGTCTCGTTCAACCTGTCGGTGGTCGGGGCCGGCGTAGGGCTCGTCGTCGCCATCGGTCTCCTCGCCTCCATCGCGCCGGCCGCGCGGGCGATGCAGCTCCCGGTCGCGGAGGAGCTCCGGGCGCCGTGAGGCTTTGGGGAGGGCGGGGGCGACTCCGCCACCAGCGACTGCAGACCATCCTTACCATCGCGGCGATCGCGACGGCGGTCGCGCTGCCGGTCGTCTTGATCAGCGTCGGCGGAGGGGTCTCGGCCCACGAGCTGAGCGACCTCGAGAACGCCGGCTACCAGATCGTCGTGAGCGCCGGGGGCCTTCACGGGATCGCGAACGCCCATCGGGTCGCCGACGAGATCTTGTCGATCCCCTCTGTGACCGCCGCCTCTCCCGTACTGAGTGTCGCCCTCGACGCCTTCCTCGGAACGGCCGCACCGGTGCCGTCGCTCGCGGAAGGGGTCATCCCGGGACAGTTCCTGCCGACCCTCGGGCCGACCGAGAGCGGGCTCTTCCCGTCGCCGCTCCCGCTCGGGGACCCTACCGACTCGGTCCACTTCGATAACGGCACCTACGCCGGCCCCGCCACGAACGACGTCCTGGTCTCCTCGCCGCTCGCCCAGCAGTACAAGCTCTCGGTCGGAATGACGCTCCTCCTCGGACCGTCCGCGAACGCGAGCCAGGCGGTACGGTACAACCTCACCGGGACCTTCGGCGTCCCGCTCGGAGAGCTCGGCCAAACCGGGGGCTTCGCCCTGCTGGTCCCGCTCTCCAGCCTCCAGGTGCTGACCGGCTACGCGAGCGGGCCGAAGGCCCCCGTCGTCGACGCGGCCGACACGGTCGAGGTGTCGGTGGGCGGGACGGTGGCCACGAACCCGTCCCAGCTGGACCAGGTCCGCAACGAGGTTCAGAAGCTGGTGCCGTACGACAGCGTCAGCACGTTGGCGCAGGAGGCCCAGCAGCTCCAGTCGGCGAGCTCCGTGCTCACCGGGTTCTACCTCGCCCTTTCCTCGGTCGGGCTCACCGTCGGGCTCGTCTTCCTCGCCCTCGTGATGCTCCGGCGGGTCGAGTCCGACCGCCGCTCGATCGGCATCCGCCGAGCCATCGGAGTGCCGGGACGCTCCGTGGTCGGGGGCGTACTCTCGGAAGGGGTGGCGATGGCGGGGCTCGGTGCCCTGGGGGGCGTTGTGGTGGGCTACCTGCTGGTCGAAGGACTGGCCTCCTGGGCGAGTGGACCGGTACAAGAGGCCACGCGGCTCGCGGAGTTCGTCCCGTTGACCTTGCTCGAGCTGGTCCTCGGCGTGCTCGGTCTCGCGCTCCTCGCCGGCGGCCTCGCCGCACGCGCGGCCCTCCGCCTCGACCTCGCGGAGTCGCTCCGATGACCGGGCCCGTGGTGC
>JASHYQ010000292.1 GCA_030042955.1 Thermoplasmata archaeon | reverse complement strand
GCTCGGCCCTCAGGTTCGAGACCTCCGAGTTGTGCCCGTTACGGGCCTCGACGCCGCTCACACGGACCGACTCCGCGACGCGCCGGCCGGCCCCGTGCCGCAGACGGAACGGGTGGGCGAGGACCGACTCCCCTCCGCGGGCCCGGACCCACTCGACGGTCTCGGCGATCGGCCGGTGGGGAGGGGGGAGCTCCGAGACCCCGTAGACTAGGAGGTGCCCCTCGACCGTCGAGACCTCGACGCCCGGGAGGAAGATGTAGCCCGGATGGGTGCGCGCGAGCTCCGCGAGCTCGGCGTGGCCGGCGACCGAATTGTGGTCGGTGAGGGCGAATCCCCGAAGGCCGGTGTCGGGGAGTCGCTGCACCAGGGCAGCGACCGAAAGCTGGGAGTCCGGCGAGTGGCGGGAGTGCACGTGCAGGTCGATGCGGATGTCGTACGTCACCGGACCTTCGCCCCCGACGGCACCGGTTCGGCCGGCTGGATTGCCCTCCCGCCGCCGAAGGCGAGGATGGTCCCTTGGGCGGATCCGGAGGGCCCCAGAACCACGACCACCGAGTTACCGGCGGGCCATTCCCCCTCGACCTCCACCACCTGCGGTCCGACGTGCACTTCCGTCCGTCCGCTGCTCGCTCGCCCGCCCGTGACCCCAACCTGGATCTGGTAGGCGGCGAACTCCTCGTGGGTGATGGTCCGGTCCTCCTGACCGCGTCCCGGGAGGTAGGTGCCCGGCGGTATCCCCGGTGGCGGGGCAAGCAGGACCGGCCGCCCCTCGGACTCGGCGGCGAGCACCATCCCTTGCGACGGCACCCCACGGATCGTCCGGGGGGCGAGGTTGGCGAGGAGGACGACCGGCCGGCCGATGAGCGCCTGCGAGGAGTACGCCCCGCGGATCCCAGCGACCAGGGACCGGGGCTTCGCTTCTCCGACGTCGACCTCGAGCACGAGCAATCGGTCCGCCGAGGGATGTTCCGAGGCTTTACTGATGACGCCCACCCGAAGGGCCAACGGGGGAGGCCCGGAGACGGGAGGCCGGACGGACGCCCCCTCGGAGCTCGCGGCTGACTCGGCCGAGGCCTTGGGGAAGAGGGGACGGATCTCGCCAAGCGCCTGGCCCGGAGGGACGGGCTCGAGGACCCGTTCCCAGTCCCCCGCCGAGGGAGGGTCCGAATACCCGAGCATCCGGAAGAGCGCGGCCGTTGCCGTGGGAAGAACGGGGGCGAGCCACGTCGCGAGCGCCTTCAGGCGCCAGACGGATTCGTACAGGATGCGCGAACGCTCCGGCTCCTCGGCTTGCCAGGGTCGTGCTTCGTGGAACCGACGATTGGATTCGCGAACGGCGTCCAGGGTCCGGTCGAGCGCCGCCTTGAGGTGAACCCGCTCGTACTCTTCGGTGATCTGCGCATGGGTGGCAAGAATCTCTTCTCCCGTCCCCTCCGCCGGGTCGGCCCGCCACTCCTCGGGGGGAGAGGGGACTCGGCCCCCGTAGCGGTCCCGAACCAGTACGAGGGTGCGCTGGACAAGGTTCCCGAACTGGTTGGCCAAGATGTCGTCGCGGACCTTGTCGAGCTCGTCCCAGTCGAGCTCGGTATCGTGGTTCTCCGGCGCCAGCAGCGCCGAGTAGAACCGGATGACGTCGGGGGGATATTCGGCGAGCAACGAGGGGTGGAACGCGTCCCGCGCCGCGGTCCGCGATTTGGAGAGCTTCCCCCCGTGGATGAGCAGCCACTCGTTCGCCGGGACGTCGTCGGGCAGGTGGAGCCCGCCGACCCCGAGGAGGATCCCGGGCCAGAAGATCGTATGATGGAACTTGTTGTCCTTGCCCATGAAGTAGTAGTGCCGGGCGGGCTCCCGCTCATCCCAGTACCGGCGCCAAGCCTCCGGCCGGCCGCTCCGAACGGCCCACTCCTTGGCCGCCGAGAGATACCCGATCAGCGCTTCGAACCAGACATACAGCCGCTTCGACTCGTACCCGTCGAGCGGGAGCTCGATGCCCCAGTCGAGGTCCCGTGTAATGGGGGTCGGGTGCAATCCCTCGGTCAGGAAGTTCTCGGCGACCTTGCGGGTGCCGGGTCTCCACTCGGGGTGGTTCGCGACGTACTCCGCGATCCGCGGCTGGAGGCGGTCGAGCTCGAGGTAGAACTGCTCCGTCGGCCGGAACTCTGCCGGGGTCCCGCAGAGGAGGCATTTCGGTTCCCCGAGCTGCTTGGTGTCCAGCGGACGACCGCACCGGTCGCACTCGTCCCCACGGGCCGTCGTGGAGCCGCAGTAGGGGCACGTGCCTACGAGGTACCGGTCGGGGAGGAACCGCTGATGCTTCGGGCAGAAGGCGCCCTCGGTGGTCCTGCGCTGTACGAAACCGTGCTCGAGCAGGGCGAGGAAAATCTCCTGCGAGGTCCTCGCGTGGAGGACCGTGCCCGTCGTCGTGAACAGGTCAAACGAGATCCCCAGTTTCTCGAACGCCTCTCGGTTGAGCCGGTGGTACCGCTCGGTGAGTTCCTTGACCGTGACCTTCTCCTTCTCCGCCGAGACGAGCGCGGGCGTACCGTGCAGGTCCGAGCCCGAGACCATCAGGACCTCGTCCCCTCGCAGGCGGTGGAATCGGGCGAAGAGGTCGGCGGCGACGTACGTGCTCGCGAGCTGGCCCAGGTGGAACGGCCCGTTGGCGTACGGCCACGAGACGCCGATGAAGATCCGGCCCACGGAGGTTCCTCCGGGCCGACCGACAGAGATGTCCCCTAAACGTTTTTGCCGACCCCGGAGACGCCGAGGAGCGCGGTCGGTCACACTGCCGCACGCCGCACGATAAGGGTAAAGAGGGTGACCCCGTCCAACCTGCAGTGGTCGCCGACCGGACGCGGCGTGTAGAGATCTCGGGAATCCGCCGGATGTTCGAGGCGGCGCCCCCGAATTCCATCAACCTGGGCCTCGGCGAACCCGATTTCGATCCCCCCCGGGAGGTGGTCGCCGCGCTCTGCCACGCCGTGGAGAACGGAGGAAACCACTACGGCCCCACGGCCGGGATCGTTCCGCTGCGGGACCGCGTCGCCGCCCGGTACGCCGACCGGGACCCCCGGACCACCCGCCAGAACGTGATCATCACCGCGAGCGGCTCCGAGGGCCTCATGACGGCCGCGCTCGCCCTCTACGATGTGGGGGACGAGGTCCTGATCCCGAACCCAGGGTTCGTGCTGTACTCGCCCCATGCCCGTCTCGCGGGAGCCATCCCGGTCCCGTATTCCCTTACGGAGGAACGGAAGTTCCAGCCGGACCTGGACGAGCTCGAGCGGCTGGTCACACGACGGACTCGTGCGATCGTCATCAACAGCCCATCGAACCCCACCGGGGGCGTGTTCCCCGAGCGCACGGTCGACCGGATTGTCGCCTTCGCCGAGGCTCACCGCCTCACGATCATCTCGGACGAGGTCTACGACCAGATCGTGTACGAGGAGCGGTTCGCCTCGTTCTGGGGGAAGACGGACCGCGTGGTCATCGTTAACTCGTTCTCGAAGACGTTCGCGGTGACGGGCTGGCGTCTCGGGTTCCTGCTCGCCCCGCCCGCCCTCGCCGTCGAGCTCAACAAGATTCACTACCACATCATGGCCTGTCCGCCCACCCCGGCCCAGGTGGCGATCGTCGCGGGGTACGACGCGGGCGATGCCGCTACCCGGCGGATGGTGCGCGAGTTCAAGGCCCGACGTGACCTCGTGATGCGCCTCCTTCCCTCCATCCCGGGCGTCTCCGTGGTCCGACCTCAGGGAGCGTTCTACGCATTCCCGAGGGTCGACCTCGGCTTCTCGGCGACTCACATCGCTTCTGGGTTGCTCGAGCGCGGGCTGATCACCACCCCCGGCGACGCGTTCGGAACCCTCGGGGAGGGCCACCTGCGGGTCTCCTTTGCCAACTCTCGCGAGAACCTCCGCGCGGGCCTCGGGATCTTCCGTGAATACGCGGAAAAGGTGACGGGGGGATGATGCTGGCCCTCCTCGGGATTCTCTTCCAAGCGGTTGGGCGTCTCCGGGGCGGCGACGCGGGGGACGCCCTGGCAAGGGTCGGTGCCGAACTACGTCGCCTCGAGCGGCCGCCCGCTCACGTCCCGACCACCTCGCGGTAGAGCGCGAGGTGCCGCTCGGCGGCGACCGTCCAGTCGTAGCCCCGGATCCGTTCGGAGGCGTACCGCACCCGGTCGCGCGTCCCCTCCCGGTCCTCCACGACCTCGGCGAGCGCCGTCGCGAGCGCGGCAGGCTCGCCGAAGGGGACCAGCCGACCGGCCCGGCCGTGGTCCAGCACCTCAGGTACTCCGCCGACCGAGCTGGCCACTAGCGGCGTGCCCGCAGCCATCCCCATCAGCAGGACAAGCCCGAACGCCTCCCACTCCGACGGGAGGACGAGGGCGGTCGCTCGTCGAAGGACCGCACGGACCTGGGGAGGTTCCTGCCATCCGGGGAAGACGAGCAGGGCCGACACGCCCAGCCGTTCAGCCTGGCGCTCGAGTTCGGCCCGCATGCCCCAGTCAGGACCGAGGAAGACCACCGGACGCCGGAGCCCGGGGGCCAACTGCGAGAGCGCCGCGACGAGGGTCGGGAGCCCCTTGTTCGGCGCGAGCCGACCGTGGTAGACGAAGAACTCGGGAGGGAGCCCGTCGGGCAGGAGGTCGCGTTCGGGGGTGGACCACTCCGAAAGGTCGATGCCGGGCGGGATGATGTGGATGCGGTCTCCCGGGGCGAACTCGCGGACGAGGTCCGCCTCCCGCTGCGTCTCCACGACCAGGGCCCGGGCGACCCGGTACGCGGTCGCACCGAAGCCGACATCCTGGACGCGGAGCAATCCCCGCTTGAGCGGGGGCTCGCCACGGTCGGCGGGGTGGTAGTGGGTGGAGACGACCAAGGGAATCCCCCGGCGGTCGGCGACGGCAGCCGACTGCAGCACGTGGCCGTACCGATGGGAGTGCGCATGGATGAGCTCGGAGCCACTGGCCGACAGCGCGTCCATCAGCCCGACCATCATGGGTAGGGTGAGGCCAGGCACCATGCGCTTGCGAACGGGGAACCGGAGCACGGGAATCCCGTCGACGGTAGGGCGGTAGTCCGAGCGTCGCTTCCAGCCGGATTCGTCCCAAAGGTCACTCGCATAGACGGTCAGCTCCGCGCCCAGCGTCCGGAGCCGACGGCTCACCTCGAGGACGTTCATCTCGACGCCGCCGGGGGCATCGAAGCGGAGGGTGACCTGAGCGACCTTCATCCGGGGCCTACCTCCCGATACACCTGCTCGAGCCCGTCGACCACCCGGTCCCAGGTGTACCGCGGGACGACCTGCTCACGTCCGTACGTCCCGAGTCGGCGGGCCAGGCTCTCGTCCTCCCAGAGGCGGGCGATCGCCTCCGCGAGCGCCGGGACCTCCCCCGGCGGGCAGAGAAGGCCGACACGACCGTCCTCGATGAACTCCGGGATCCCTCCGACGCGCGATGCGACGACGGGCGTGCCCTGGGCCAGGGACTCGAGGAGGACCAACCCGAACGCCTCGTACTCGCTCGGGAGCACCGTGAGCCGGGCGTCCCGGTAGGCGTCGGCCAGCAGCCCGTCGTCGTCGACGTGTCCCAGGAGCCGCAGCTGCGCTCCTAGACCGAGTGCCGCCCCCCGAGTCTCCACCGCCGGGCGCATTCCGCCGTCCGCCCCGACCAACACCAACGTCGCCTCCGGGTGCTTCCGGGCGAGCGGTGCGAACGCTTCCAGGAGAGGGAGAAGGCCCTTGTTCGATGCAAGACGCCCGACGAAGAGGAGGTACGGCCCGGGAATCGAGTACCGGGTGCGGAACGCCCCCGGCGTCGGAGGAGCGGGGAGAGGGCTGTAGCCCGGTGGGATGATCCGTACGGGGGGCAGCTCGATGCCCAGCACCCGGAGCAACCGCTCCTCCTCGTGCGTCTGCACGATGATGCGAGCGGCCGCGCGAACGATCGACCCCGCGAGATGGCGGTCGTAGAAGCCGCGGATCCGGTGTCGCAGCCATCCCCCCTCGATCGACCAGATCGGGTGGAAGTGGGCAGTCAGGACGAACGGGGTCCCGGTCCGACGACCGTAGCGGCGGGCCAGAGCGACCTGGTGGGTGCCGTAGGTGTGCACGTGCACGAGGTCGGGCCGGTCGCGCGCCAACGCCTTCGGGAGCCCGTGCAGGAACGGGTAGTGCAACGGACCCGGGAGCGAGGTCACGCGGAGCCGGTGGACACGGCCGAAGGGGCGGCTCTCCTCCCGCGGGACCGACGGCGGAAGGCGCTCCCACGGGAACTCGCGGTAGAGCTCGCTCGTGTACACCTCCACGGAGTATCCGCGAGCGCCGAGGCGCGTGGAGATCTCCGCGACGTGGCGTTCCACCCCGCCCGGTCCGGGAGGGAACCGGGTGGATACCTGAGCGACCTTCACGGGATGACGGTAGCGCCAGGGCCGGTTGATAAGGCCGCCGGGCGAGGGCTACGTCGCCGCGGGCAGGCGGGTGGAGGCGAGCCGCTGGGCATACTTCTTGTACACCTCGGTCGCGCGGGCGACCGCCTCGACCTTCACGTACTCGTTCGCCTGGTGGGAGAGCTCCTCCTCGCCGGCGCCGAAGATCACGACCCGGGGGTTCACTTGCGTGTAGTGGACGGCCTCCGAGGCGTGGACGAGCACCGTCGTCTCGGCCTGCGCGACCTCCCGGAGCACCCGGACGTGGTCGGCGTTCGGGTCGATCTGGACGGCGGGCATCGTGAGGATCCGTCGGAGCGTGAAAGGGGTCTTGATCCGA
>JASHYQ010000291.1 GCA_030042955.1 Thermoplasmata archaeon | reverse complement strand
GTGCCGCGCGACCAGTTCGAGCCGCTGCTGATCTCTCCGTCGCTGTAGCGCGACGGCTCTCCGGAGCTCGGGGACGCGGCAGGTACCGGTCGAAGAACGCGTAGGCCCGGCGGAGCGCCTCCACCTGGTTCTCGATCCGGGTGAAGCCGTGTCCCTCGTTCTCGAAGCGCAGGAACTCGACGGGCACGTGGTGCTTCCGGAGGGCGGCGACGATCTGTTCCGCCTCCCCGATCGGGACCCGCGGGTCGTTGGCTCCGTGACCCACGAGCAGCGGGGCGACGATCCGGTCCGCCTGGTGGAGGGGCGAGATCGATTCGAGGAATTCCCGGTCCGTCTCGAGGCTGCCGTACTCCGCTTCCCGAAGCTTCCGTCGCCACGGTCCGGTCTTCTCGAGGAAGGTCACGAAGTTGGCGATGCCCACCGTCTCGACCCCGGCGCCCCAGAGGTCGGGATAGGTCGTCAGGGCCGAGAGGACCATGAAACCCCCGTAGCTGCCGCCGGTGATCCCGAACTCCCCGAGCCGTCCCTGGCCTTTCGCCGCGAGGGCGTGGGCTAAGTCCCGCAGGTCCCGGACCGAGTCCATCCGCTTCCGCACATCGTCGAGGTGGACGTAGGTGCGACCGTACCCGAGGCTCCCGCGGACGTTCGGCTGGATGACCCGCCACCCCTCGGCCACGAGATGCGAGTAGACCCCGTTCGCGAACTGGGGCCGGGCCTGCGCCTCCGGCCCGCCGTGCACGGCGATGATCGTACCCCGGACCCGCCCGCGGGCGGGGGCGTACTCCCAGTAGGGGACCTCCAGGCCGTCCTGCGCACGGAACCGATGGAGCGACGGGTCGACGCCCGGTCCCGGCATCGGCACCGGGCTTCGCGTCAGCGGCCGCACGGTGCCGCCGGCCAGGTCGGAGCGCCAGACCTCGAGGCCGTGGCGCGGAGAGGAAAAGTCGAAGACGAGGCTATCGGACGAGGGGACCCACGCCACCGCATCGACGACTCCGGTCCCGGGAAGCGCGATCCGCCGGTCGGCCCCGGAGTGGCTGTCCCAGACGTGGAGCTCGCTACAACCCTCGCGATTCACCTCGTAGGCGACCCGTGAACCGCCGGGCTCGGTCTTCACCAGCTCGACGTCGCCGTCGAACTCGCGGATCACTTCGAAGGCACCGTTGGTACGGTACCGTACCAGCCCGCTGAACTCCCGGTCCGGGTTCGCCGCCGCGATCACGTCAGGGCCGAGAAAGTCGGCGGACGGGAGGCTGAGCTCGCCGGTGTGCGGAGTTACGAGCGACTCGCGTCCCGCCTCCAGGAGGATCAGGTCCTGGTCCAGATTCGTGTTGAAGCGGGACACCAGAACGCGGCCCCGCTCCGCCGCCACGACCGCGACGTTCGCATCCTCCTGGCGGAGCAGCTGCGGCTCCCCGCCGGGGCGCACGTCGAGCTCGTAGACGTCAAAGAACCGAGGGTCGCGCCGGTTCGAGCTGAAGGCGAAGCGATGGGCGTCTCGCCACGCCCCCGGTTCGTGGATCCGGGTAGGGTCGTGCGTCAACGCGCGGACCGGGCGGGCCGGCTCCTGCGGATCCCCGTCCCGCACGAACAGTTGCCAGTGCTCGTTGCCCCCCTGGTCGAGTGCGAGGAGGAGCGCGGACCCCTCGGGCGCGGCCGAAAGATGGCCGACATTCTCCCGGGCCGCGTGCAGCAGGTGGGCCGGTCCTCCCGCGAGCGGCATGCCCCATCCCTGGGGCAGACCGCCGCGGCGGGAGACGAAGAACAGCCACCGACCGTCGGCGGAGACCGTGGGCGCCGAGGAGACCGGGTACTCCAGCCAGGCGCGGAGGCGTTGGGTCGAGCGTGCGGTCGGCGCCACGTCTCGCGGTACGCGCGAGGGTCTATCTCTCTACCGGGGCGGCGGCGGGACGATCGACGTCGTGGCGAAGCCGATGGAGGCCGGCAGCGTGTGCTGCCGCCGGGTGCCGAAGGGCCGGAACTCCTTCCCGTTGCCCGAGTAGAACTTCGAGAAGTGCTCGACGAAGATCAGTCGAGCGCCTTGGATGCCGGGCTCGAAGACGGCCAGGACGACGTTGAAGATCTGGCCGCCGATCAGCACGATGACGGCGAAGACCCCGCCGATCACGACGCTGCCCAGGATGCCGTGATGGATGGCCTTCCCGGCGATGTAGTTCACGAGATACGCGACGACCACCGACGAGAGCAGGATGCCCACCAGCCGGAGGTAGGACAGGATGTGGCTCAGGATCTCCGTGAGCGAGAGCAGGCCCTGGGCCCCCTCGGAGTAGAGGATCGTCGCCATGCCGAGGGCGATGAGCGCGATCTCGACGTAGGTCGCCGGGGGGAGCGGAGCGGAGAGGGGGCCGAGGAGATGCTGGAAGGTCTTGCTCACCAGCTGCAACCCGAGGAACGTGAGACCGAAGGCGATCGAGATGCCGGCGAGGCGGGCCAGCATCTCCTTGCGGTGGTGGCGGTAGTACGCCTTGAGCGCCCCGAGGGTGAACCCGAGGACGACCATCCCGAGGCCGATGAAGCCGGCGACCAGGAACAGGTCCCCCAGGTTGGCGGTGACGTTCCAGTGCGGACCGGGCAGGTGCACGGTGGGCCCGAAGAACTCGTTCGAGAACCACCCGAAGACGATCGCGAGGAGGGAGGCCGGCACGAGCGTCCACGCCAGCGACTGCATCGCGGACGGCGGCATGA
>JASHYQ010000290.1 GCA_030042955.1 Thermoplasmata archaeon | reverse complement strand
GCCGTAGACGTACCCTTGGTTGACGTTGGGCGCCTTCTGCCGGAAGGTGGTCGCGAGGTAGATCGGCGGGCTGACCGCCCCCGTCGCGGCGTCGACCGGCTGGCCGTCGTGGATGACGCGGGTCCTAAACCGCATGCGCGCCCCCCTGTTCGGAAAGGAAGGCCACGACATCGTGGCGGGTAAGGACGCCGACCGCCGCCCCGGTGGCCGGGTCGCGAACCAGGAGCGTACGCTCCTCCTTGAGCTGGTGCAGGAGCTCGGAGACCGGGGAGTCGGTCGAGACCTCGGGGAAGGGTGGCTGAAGGATCGACTGCACCGTGCGCAGGAGCACGGTCTCGTCCGCGAGACTTCGGCGCAGCACTTCCTCCTCCTGGACGCTGCCGACGTTCCGCGGACCCGCCAGGACGGGCATGGCGGTGATCCCGTGGTGTCGGAGGAGCTGGAGGGCGTCGCGCACCACCGTGGTCGGGTCGGCCGCCACGAGGGCCGGGGTCGTCTTGCGGGCGAGCAGGTCCCGCGCGGTCGCGCCGACGTCGAGCAGCCCCTTCTCCCGCATCCAGTCGTCCGAATAGAACTTGGAGAGGTACCGGTCGCCGGAGTCCGGCAGGACCACGAGGACCGTGGAGCCCTCGGGGATCGGGCGTTTCGCCAGCCAGCGGAGCGCTCCCGCGACCGCGGAGCCGGAGGAGCCCCCGACGAACATCCCCTCCTCCCGCGCCAGCCGGCGCGCCATCTGGAACGACTCCTGGTCGTTGACCTCGACGAACTCGTCCATGTACTGGAAGTGGATCGACTTCGGGATCATGTCCTCCCCGATCCCCTCCACCAGGTACGGAGCGGCCTCGCCCAGGGCGCGCGTTCGGAAGTACGGCCCGAGGAGCGAGCCCACGGGGTCGACCGCGACGATCTTCACGGCCGGGCGACGCTCCTTGAAGTACCTCCCGACGCCGCTCAACGTCCCGCCGGTCCCCACCGTGGCGATGACAGCCGCGAGCTCCGGGCCACCGTCCCGGTCGATCTCGGGCCCGGTCGAGCGGTAGTGCGCATCGGCGTTCTCCGGGTTCTCGTACTGGTTGGGGTAGCAGGCCCCCGGGATCTCCTGCGTGAGGCGCCGAGCGACCGAATAATGGCTCATCGGATGGTCCGGAGGGAGTCCGCTCGGCGTGACGACGACCCGGGCACCGAACGCTCGAAGGAGGCGGATCTTCTCCGTGCTCATCTTGTCCGGGAGGACGAAGACCACCCGGTAGCCCCGCACGGCGGCGACCATCGCGAGGCCCACCCCGGTATTCCCGCTCGTCGCCTCCACGATCGTGCCCCCGGGTTTCAGTTGGCCGCTCCGCTCCATCGCGTCGATCATCGCGGGGCCGATCCGGTCCTTGACCGAACCCCCCGGGTTCAGGTACTCGAGCTTCGCGAGAATCCGGTACGGGACCCCCTGGGCGACCCTACGAAGCGGTACGACCGGAGTGTTCCCTACGAGGTCAAGGATGCTTTCGGGTCGGGCCGGGCCATTCGGCACGACCGCGCGAGAGGGGCCGGGCCATAAACCTTCTTGCGCGGGGGCTCGCCGCGCAGACGCTAGGTACGTTTGGTATGTACTGGTACGTTCGCGTCCGACACACCCCTTAAGGGGCTCCCTCCCGTGGTTCGCGCGGAGTGGTGGTGCTCGGGTCCCTCGAGACGGAGGTATTGGCGGCCCTCCGGGACCTGGGCGAGGGTCCCGCCCGCGATGTCCGCCGCGCCCTCGCCGACCGGGGAATCAAGGTGGCGTACACCACGGTCGCCACCATCCTCTCCCGCCTTCACGAGAAGGGGCTCGTCAAGCGGCGGCGCGAGACGTGCCGTGGCGGGGAGCGGTACGTCTACCGGCCCGGCGACGTTGAGCAGAAATACCTCATCAACCTCCTGCGCGGCGTCGTTGCCCTGTTCGGCCCGGCGGGAGTGGTCCACCTGAACGAGGAGATCGCGAAGTTGAAGCCCTCGGAGGAGCACGAGCTCCGTCGTCGGCTCGGGCTGCCGTAATCGGCCGGAGTCACGCATGGGAAACGCGCCCGTGGCGCTGCTCGACCTCCCGATTCTCCTTTGGGTCGCGATCGGCGTAGGCCTGCTGGTCTCGTACCGGCGTTCCGCCTCCAACGTCGTGTTCCGCCTGGCGGCGCTCTTCCTCGCCTGCTGGGCGGTCTTCGCGACGACCGGCCTCATCTGGGTCGTCGCCAACGGCGGCTGGAGCGCGATTCTCGCCCTGCTCCACTCCCCCCTCCTTCTCTTCGAGCCCCGGTACATCTGGTGGTGGGTCGCCGGAGTCGTCGGCGCCTTCGGAGTGTTCCTGGCGGCGTTCGTCCTGAGCCAGGCCGTCGGGCGGAGTTTCGTCCTCCTCTTCCGGACCCGACCTCTCCCCTGGCCGGAGGGCGTACCGTCCCCGGCCGCGGTCACCTCCTTGCTCGCCTTCTCTTCCGAGGCCCCCAACGCGTTCACGTTCACGCTCCTCGAGAGGGGCGGCCCGCGGGGGCTCAGGCGGCGGGACGTGATTCTCCTCTCCGAGGGGTTGCTCGGCCAGCTCACCCCCACCGAGACGGCCGCGGTGGTCGCTCACGAGTTGGGGCACATCCGGGAGTTGGACGGTCGCTACCTCACGTTCATCCGGACCCTCGCGCGCATGATGCGGTGGGACCCGATCCTCGCCTACTGCGCCGACCGGCTCACGGCTCGTGAGGAGTTCCGCGCCGACCTGGACGCCGTCTCGATGACTGGCCACCCCCGGGCGTTGGCGCGGGCGCTCTACAAAGCCTCCCGGAGCCTGCCCCCCGCCTCGCTCCGAGCCAGCGCCGGATTCCTCGGCGTGGGCGGACGCCGTGGCCGCCGCCAGGCCGACCTCAGGATCCGTCGCCTCATCGAACTCGCCGAGAGCGGCCGGTACCCGGAGTAGGGCGGTGCCAAGCGGGGCTCCGCTCGGTCGGTTCGCGCTTCCCGCGGCGGTCCTAGTGGCCGTGGGCCTGCTGACCGCCGGGGCCGCGGTGCCGGGGGCTCGGGCGGCGGGGGCCCCTCCCCTCCCGATCGCCCTGGACCGCCTCTTCGTGGAGAACCTCACCGGGGCGGAGATCGCGCCCGGGGCCAGCGGCACCATCTCGCTCAACGTCCACGACCCCCTCCCCGACCCGATGAGCGGGACGGTGCTCACCGTCGGGGTCTACGCCTTCAACGCGTTCCCCGGCAACGCGACGTCCGAGGTCGACGTCGCCTCGGCCCCGGTGCTTTCCAACGCGACCGCATCGGGCCTCGAGGTGAACGACTCGTTGGGCACGCTGGTCGCAGGGGAGGTCAAACCGCTCTCGATCCCGGTGCAGTCGGGCGACTCCACGCCGAGCGGGACCTTCGCCGTACGGACCGCCCTCGAGTTCGAGGAGAATGGCACCTCGTACCACCTAGCGTCCCGAGGCTGGTTCACGGCCGCCCAATGGAGCGCCGCGACGAGCGGACCGAACGGCACCGTCGACGTCAACCTCACCCTCCTCGGGGTCTCGGGGATTCTCCCCGAGACGAGCGTGCTCGTCAGCTCGAACGATTTCTCCTACGTGCTCTGGGGCCTCCTCGGAGGGGGCGTGCTCGTCGTCGCGCTCGGGGCGTGGCTCTACTTCCGCCGGTCGAACTCGAGCGGGGGAACCTGACCCTCCCCCGAGGCGACCCACGCACCGAGCGCTTTCGGCAGCAGGCGGACCAGGGAGGGAGACTGCCGCAGGAGCTGGCGGACGACGTGGGTGGGGAAGTCGATGTCCCCGAAGGCGACGATCGTGGCCGCGAGCTCAGAGCCCTGGAGAGCCGCGATGAGCCGGTCGAGGTCCGCGTCGTTGAGGCGTTCGAAGACGCGACGCAGGTAGAGGGCGCGTCGGAACTCTTCCCCGAGCTCGGCGCGCCAGGCCCGGTCGTACGCCGCGAGGGTGGTAGAGCTGACGTCCCCCCGGACCAGGGCGTCGTGGGCGACCGTGGCCGCGAGCTGGGCGCACCGCATGCCGGTGAAGATCCCTCCTCCGGAGAGCGGCTTGACCTGCGCGGCCGCGTCGCCGACCAGGAGAACTCCCGGGCCGTACGTCCGAGGGATCATCCCGATCGGGATCCCCGACACCAGGAACGCGGTGGGATTGGCGAGGGGGGTGCCGAACCGCCGCGCTAGGTGCGCCAACAGTCGGTCGAAGTAGACGCGCGCGGGCGTGCCGTCCGCATCGACCGCGACCCCTACACGGGCGCCCCCCTGGCCGTCCGGGATCCACCAACCGAACAGGCCGGGAGAGATCGAGCGGCCCAGGTAGACCTCCACGGTTTCCACGTCGCCCGGGCTACGAGGAAACTCGGCCTCGAACGCCGGCAGGATCTCGACCGGCCGGCGCAGGCGGAACGCCCGGGCGACAGCGCTGCTGACCCCGTCGGCCCCGACGACCAGTCGGGCCCGGAGTTCGACCCTCTCGCCGCTCGGGCCCGTAAGCTGTACGACGCTCCGCCCGTCCTCGGTCCGGACCAGTCGGTCGAATCGCGTCGAGGTCCGGATCTCGGCTCCCGCGTGGGCGGCCCGGTCCGCGAGATGGACGTCCAGCCCGGCCCGGTCAATGACGAACGCCCTCGGTTCAGCTGCCTTGAAGGAGACTGACCCGAGGGACGGACCGAACACCGTGGCGCCGCGAACGGCGGTCCGGACCATCGAGGTCGACTCCGCGAGCGAGAGGACCCGCTGGGAGACCAGGCCCGCGCACTGCACCGGGATCCCGACCCGGGCGTGCTCCTCGACGACCACGACGTGATGGCCCGCGTGGGCGAGCCGCTCGGCGACGGTCGAGCCGGCGGGGCCCGCCCCGACCACGAGCACGTCGACGTCCATGCGCGCTCCCTAGCTCCCGCGCCAGGGCGTGGTTACGAGGTCGGTGCGCTGGCGGGGTGCGACGGCCGAACCCTCGACGGGAACCGACTGGCCGGCCCGGAGGGCGAGCAGCCCGGTCCACGCGATCATCGCCCCGTTGTCGACGCAGAGGTTCCGCGGCGGGGCGTACATCGTCCCTCCCCGGCCCTCGGTCATCCCGCGTACCATTCCGCGGAGTCGGTCGTTGCACGCGACCCCGCCCCCGAGCACGACCGCCTCGGCCCGGAGGTGGGCCAGGGCCCGCTCAGTGATCTCGGTGAGCATGGCATATGCGGTGACCTCGACCGAGTAGGAGAGATCCGGCCGGCGCGCTCCTCGGGCCGAGAGCGCGAGCGCGGCCGTGAGCATCCCGGAGAAGGCGACGTCCATCCCGTGGACGGAGTAGGGGAGCGGCAGTAGCTCGGAGCCGGTCTTCGCGTCCGCTTCCAGCTGGGGTCCGCCGGGGAAGGTCCCGCCGAGCTCGATCCAGAGCTTATCGAGAAAGTTGCCGATCCCGATGTCGAGGGTCTCCCCCAGGACCCGGTATCGCCCGCGGCTGTAGGCGATCACCTGCGTGTTCCCTCCGCTCGCGTAGAGGAGCAGGGGGTCGTCGAGGCCGCTCAGGACCCGGGCGATCTCGACGTGCGCCACGCAGTGGTTGACCGGCACGAGCGGTCGGTTCCACGCGAGCGAGAGGATCCGGGCGACGGTCGCCCCCGCGCGCAGGCAGGGTCCGAGACCAGGGCCCTGGGAGAACGCGACCGCGTCGACCTCCGAGGGCCGAACGGAGGAGAGGGCGAGCGCCCGCTCCACGAGGGAGGGGAAGACCTCCACGTGATGGTTCGCCGCCTCCCGGGGGTGGATCCCCCCCGAGGGGGGCTTGTACATGTCCGAGGCGACCGCGAGGACGTGGGCCCCTTCGTCCACGAGGCCCACGGAGGCCGTGTGCGCGGTCGACTCGATCCCGAGGACAACCATCGGCCAAACAGGGAGGGTCGGGTTATAACGGGGGCCGGGCGCGAGGCCGGCGCAGGCTAGTCCTCCGCCGACTCGATGCGGAAGCAGACCTTCTTGCCGCGCAGGGTCAGCTGGATCCGGTCGGCGAACTCGAGGGATTCCCGCACGGAGACGTCCCGCCCCCAGTCGTAGACGAAGTCGTACCCCTCGTTCTCCTCCCGGAACCCCATGTTCTCGAGGGTCGTCGCGATCTCGGAGTACGGGGCGCCCTCGCTGTCGAGTTGCAGAAGAAGGAAGGTCTTGGTCACGCTGAAAGCCCCCCGAAAGGCGGGGGGGCGGAGGGTCGCCGCGAGGATAAAGACAACCCGGCACCGCGGGGGCCGCGCCGGACTGAGCGTTCGGAGAAAGACGAAAACCCCACGCTAGTCCGGGTCGTCCGAGTCGGCCACCGGTTTGGTGTCCTCCCCCGATGGCGGGGGCGACGCACCGTGACCCGTGACGCGCACGGCGACGCCGCGCGCGAGCCGCGGCATCTCGTGG
>JASHYQ010000289.1 GCA_030042955.1 Thermoplasmata archaeon | reverse complement strand
GGGGGTACATCCTCCTCTTCTGCGACTTCGCCCGACGGGCGGAGGTCGCGAAGGCGGTCCAGGCGTCCGGCGGGACCGTCACCGACTTCTCGCTCGAAACGGCCGGCTTGCAGACCTGGGAACTCCACTGACCGGGCGTCCACCATGACGCTCTCCGTCTACCTTCCCGCCCTTCTCGCGGCGTTCCTGATCACCCTCCTGGAGATGACCGAGGTGGTCATCCTGGTGGTGGCGGTGAGCGCGGAGCACCCGTCCGCCCGCACGGGCGCCACGGGGGCGGTCGCCGGGGTGGGGGTCGTCTCGCTCCTGGCGGCCGGCGTGGGGGCGCTGCTCGGGGCGTTCGCTCACCTGTACCTGCTCTGGGTGTCCGGTATCCTCCTGGCCGCCTTCGGGATATTCCTGTTCCGCAGCACCCTGCGCTCCTACCGTCGGGCGGTCCACCCGGCGCAAGGGAATGGCCCTTCCAGCGAGCCGGCCGGGGCCGTTCAGTTTGGAACCGGGTTCACCGTGGGCTCGGTCGAGGCGGTCGAGGCGGTGATCGTCCTGCTGGCCATCACGGCAGCTGGCTACGGTCTCTCCGCGCTGCTCGGGGCCCTAGCCGCCGGAGTGATTCTGGTTGTGCTCGCGCTCCTGGTCCACGAACGGCTCCGGAAGGTCAAGGTCCCCTGGCTCAAGCTCCTCGGGACGTCGATGCTCTTCACGTTCGCCGGGTTCTGGTTCGGCGAGGCGCTAGGGGTGGCCTGGCCGGGGTCGGACCTCTTCCTGGTCCCCCTATTCATCCTCTCCGTCCTAATCGTCCGAGGGGCGGTCCAGCTTGGCATGAAGCCCGCACCCTCACCGACCCCCTAACCCACGGGCACGCGGAGCTTGCCCGAGTCGTTGAAAAGAAGAGAAGAGGAAGGGGTTGGTCTAGGTCGGGGGTCGTCCCCTTAGACCGGGATGACCTTACGACCGTAGTTCCAGTTGGTCAGGTCGGCGGTGCCGACGAGCCAGGCCAGGAGGCCGGTCAGGACGATCTCCGCACCGATGGCTTGGTAGGTGCCGTGGCTGAGCGGCGAGGCCGCCCCAACCTCCCACCACTGGACCGTCAGCAGGATGAAGGCAATCGTCAGGAACAGGAACACCGCGGTGATCCCCCACCCATGCTTCGGGGCGTTGAGCAGGAACGCCAGGGTAAACATGAACCAGACGAAGGTGAACGCGGCAATGTCGTAGCCGATCCCGGTCCCGTTGATAGCTGCCGCGTCGGCGGCCGCTCCGTATCCTGAGGTCAGGAACGTATTGAACGCGAGCCAGAAGGCACCGTATCCCACGAATGCGGTACCCGCGAACATGTTTCCCTTCCGCAAGGCGATAACACCCGCGATCATCTGGGTCGCGCCTCCGAAGAACAGGGCCATCGATAGCAGGGTCCCGCTCAGGATCCAGCCACCGTCCTGTAGGCCCGCCAGCATGGTGGTCGTGCCGAAACCCATCAGCCCTAGGGTCGCGGAACTGGCCCACCACTCGGGTTTCTCCTCCATCTTCGGCGGTGCCTCTTGCATCCCGTGCGCCGTCTCCATGGTCATGCCAGTAGCTGACATGTTACGGCGACTCACTACTTTCAGCTACTTAAACCGTGGGCGGACGCAGTTTTTGGCTCTCGAGAGCGGTATAACCCAGGCGCCTTTGCGGCTCCCGTTGGGGGGTCAGATTCCGCTCGGCCGAGAGGCCTTCCGGGTCTTCCGGAGCTTCCAGAGGACCTCCAGCGGCCAGCGTCGCCCCCAGGTACTCTCCCGGCGGGTGAGGTACGGGGTCCGGGCGCCCTCCGGGACCCGGGGCTCGACCATGTTCTCGACGACGAACCCGTTCTCCCGGAAAAGACGGAGCCACTCCGAGGTTGGGAGCTGGAAGACGACCTCCTCCGGGAAGGCCACCTGGTGGAGGCCGAAGTAGTCGTACCGTAGTCGGGGGCTCATCCGGTCGGTGCGGCGGTCTTGGCAGAGCGTCCGGAGAACGCTCGAGTTCGAGAAAGCGAACACCCCGCCGGGACGGAGGAGTCGGGCGACTTCCGGGACGGTCCGGTACGGGTCGCAAAACGTCAGGGCTCCCCAGTCACAGAAGACGACGTCGAAGCTCCGGGAGGGGAGCGGCACGGCCTCCGCGCTGGCTTCGACCAGAGGAAAATCGACCCCAGCACGGGCCATCTCCTCCCTCGCCTGGGCGAGTCGACGGGGCGAGACGTCCAGTCCTGTCACCCGGGCGCCTTTTCGGGCCAGCCCGATCGACCACCACCCGGCTCCGCAGCCGAGTTCCAGGACCCGCTTTCCCCGGACCGGGCCGAGCAGGCGAAGCTCGGATTCCGGCAGGTGGCAGACTCCCCACCCCATCCCTGAGTCGCTCCGGAGGAGCTTCCGATGCTTGGCCTCGTACGGGTCGGCCCACCGCTCCCAGGCACGTCGGTTCCTCCGAACGTGCGGGCTCATCTTCGCGGAGGACCCCGAGCGTCGGCGGGTCCGGGGCGAGGTCGGCATGGTCGGCCGAAGGGTCAGAGGGGTCTCGTAAGGTTGTCGGGGGTCGAGCTTGGACCCCTCGGGGTGGCCCCCGTCCCCGCGCCAAACTTAT
>JASHYQ010000288.1 GCA_030042955.1 Thermoplasmata archaeon | reverse complement strand
CATGACCGTTCGGACGTCGGTGCCCCCGGGGCGGTCGGCGGACTCCCGGAGCCACGTCTCCAGCGTCCGCTTCCAAGGGTCCGCTACGTAGAAGATCACGTCGCGGGGCGCCGGACCCTCCCGACCTTCCCCTGCGCGTAGGACCGCTCGCAGGTCATCTTCCACCCGCTCGAGGTAGACCTCGCGGGCCTCGGCTTCCGGCGAGACGGCAAACTCTTCGGGCGTGGGGAGGGGTAGAGCGGCGACGAGCCCCCGCTCCCGTCCCTGTCCGAGCTGCTCGGCTAGGTGCGGGGTGATCGGGGAAAGGAATCGCAGCCAGGCTCGCCCGACCCGGTCGGTAGCCGCCCCGGGCATCCCGCCGCGAGCGTAGAAGCGGCGGAGGAGCGTCGGCACCTCGACGTAGAGCAGTTCGGCCGCGTGCCTTAGGTCGGTCGCTTCGAACGCTTGTCGGGCTCGAGCGACCCACTCGTGGGTCCGAGAGAGGAGCCATGCATCGAGTTCCGGCGGGCCCGTCTCCTGGCCGATGGTCTCGCGGACCAGCCGGCCGACCTCGTCGACCCGGGCCGCGGCCGCGTCGACGACCTCCGGGTCGAACTCGATGTCCTGGGAGGAGGAGGCGGCGAGGACGTGGTAGAGACGGATGGCGTCCGCACCCCAACGCTCCAATCCCTTGTCAATCGGGGGAATCCGTCCCGCCTTCGTGGAGGTCTCCTTTTTGGAGATCTTCGAGCCGCCAGGCCCGGTGATCCAGCCGTGGACGAAGATCGCCCTGGGCTGGAGCTCCTGCGGGAGGAGCCGTACGTGGGTGTAGAGGAAGACCGGGAAGTGGACCCGCTTGTGTTCCTTCCCTCCGATGTTGATGTCGAGCGGGTACCAGTAGAGGAACTCGTCCCGGACCTCCTGCAGGAGGGCCTGGTCGACGGTCGGCTCCCCGGGGCCCTGACCCCGGAAGACGAAGTCGAAGAACGGGACCGTGAGCTGTTCGAGCCGCAGCCGCCCTGAGCTGACGAATCGCCGGACGACGAAGTACGCCATGTAGAACGTGGAGTCGGCAATCGGCTCGATCACCCACTCCGGGTCGAACGGGAACGGCGTCCCCAGCCACCGGCCCCGCCGTGTGCAGGGCCGGTCCCCGAACCAGTCGAGGATGAGCGGAAGCTCCGTGCGGTAGGCAGGCGGTGACGTGGTCAGCCGAGCCGCCACCGAAAGGGTCGCAGCCTTCCAGCCGGGGTCGGCGTAGTGGAGGAACCACTGGTTCGGCACCCGGCGGATGATGACGCGGTGACCGTTCCGGCAGACCACCGGCATCGAGAACTCCTGAAGCTCGAGTCCGCCACCCGCCTCGGACCTCAGCTGCGCTGCTACTTGCTCTCGGGCCTCGCGCACCGTGACCCCGGCGAGGGCGGGCACCGTCATCCGACCATGCAGGTACTCGAGGCGGTACAGCCGCTCGGTCGCCTCGGTCAGCTTCCCGGTATCCGCAATCCCGGGGTCGCCGACCGCGCGGAGGGCTTGCTCCGCCGGGAGGCCCCCGCCGAGGGTCAGTTCCTCTTCGGATGCGCTCAAGGCCTCGGGGCCGAGCTCAAGGAGGACGAGCGAGGCCGGGAGGCTGGCGCGGGTCGCTTGGGGAAGCGCGCGCAGGGCGGCGGCGTCGGCCGGTGCGTGGGCCGGGACCGACATGACAACGCCCGAGCCGACCTCCGGGTCGACGAGTCGGCTCTCCAAGATCGGGGCCGAGACCTCTCGCAGGGGAACCCGTACCGGGCGCCCCAGCAGCTCGGCCGCGGGGACCTCGTGTCCGATGCGACCTCCGTGCTGCTCGACCATCCGCTCGGCGCCGGGGCGAGCCAAGAGGAAGGTGTCGGAGCCGAGATGCCAGGTGACGAGGGTCTCACCTGGGGCTACCCAGAGGTTCGTCACCCCGTAGACGGTCTCGGGCCGAAGGGTCGCGGCGAGCAGAACCCGCCCGTCGTCGAGCTTGAACGGCACCGTCGTAAAATGGATCACCTCGGCCTCCCCACCAGCGGAGAGGTCGGTCTCGGACGGGTCGACCGCCACGGGGCCGCAAACCGGGCAGACGGAGGCGAAGTACGAGCCCTGGACGAGAGCCCCCGAATCGTGGAGGACGTGGAACTGCCAGCGGATGAACGCTTGGTAGTCGTCGTCGATGGTGGTGACGTAGCTCTGCTCGTCGACCAGTACGCCGAAGCGTTGGAGGACCCGGAGGTACTCCCGCCCCAGGAACCGCACCGCCTCTTCGGGCTCCTCGAGACGGGCGAGCGTCGTTCCGTCCACTCCGCGCTCCGCTAGCTGAGCGAGCGTGGCCGGGTCCCGCTCCCGGACCCGCTGCGACCAGGTAACTGCGGGGAGGCCGGAGGCGTGCACCCCGAACGGCAGGAAGACCTGGGCGCCCGCCATCCGCTGGTACCGATGGATGGCGTCCAAGTAGGCGTAGCCGCGAAGATGGCCGACGTGGAAGAATCCGCTGGTCCCCGGGTACGCGACGAGGGCGAAGAACTTCCGGCGCCCCGCGATTCGCTTGGCCCTCCCGAGGCCCGCGGCAGCCCACGATTCCTGCCACCGGGCGTCGTCCTGAGATCCCATCGGGGGTGTTCGACGGCGTCACCCTATTTGGACAATTCGGGTCAGTCACGCGCCCGACTCGGGCGGACGGGCCCGTGGGTAAGGCGGAGGGCTCAGGCCCGGCCAAACTCCACCGAGGGTCAGTACGCTACCTCGGCGACAATCACTCCCACGGGGGGGTGGTCCGCCCCGTACCGCCTCCGGAGTTGCTCGGCCCCATCCCAGCGATGAAGCAGATCCTCCCGCTTCTGAGGGTCCGGAACTCGTTGGACGTACGCTCGAGGCAGGTAGGCCAGCGCGTGGGGAAGGTCGACCTCGACGACCCGAGCCTGGAGGACCGACCCACCGGCCCGTTCCACGAGCCCTACCAGCCGATCGAGCGAGAGGTAATGGAGGTCGTCCGGAACGCCGTTCAATGCCTCGAAGATCTCCTGACGGAGGTCGTACATGGCGAGATGGGCGCGCTGGGCTGGGTTTCGAGCGAGGGGCAACGACTCGGCGAGCAGAATCCTTGGTGCGACCCGCAGCATCTCCTGGAAGACCTCGACCATACGCCCCTCGCTCCTCAGGGAACGGATTCCATGGATGCAAGCCCCGAGCTCGAAAACGTTCGAGCGGAAGGGCAGGCGCCGGGCGTCGCACGTGAGAGGGAGGATCCGGTCAGCCAGGCCGACCGCATGAACGACCTCGCGGAAGTGGGTCCATCGTTCCCGCTCGACCGCCACGACCCGACCTTGAGCGCCCACCCGATACGCCAGCGGAACCGTCGAGATCGCATGCGCACCGGCCCCTACCTCGAGCACCCTGGTCCCCGGGTCGATTTCCACCGGTCGGATGACCTGGAATCTCTCTAGCATCTCGGAGCGGAGCCAATCCGAGGAGAGGGGCGGGTTCTCCTGAAACGGGACCGCTGAGATCACCTCGGCCACCCCCGGCCCCGCCTCGACGAGCTGCGACCCGAACCGGGGGTCCCCGCCGCACATCCCACCGATGTTTCCACCACGTTCCTATTTGAGGGGTGCTTGGGAGAGGCCCCGGGGGCCCTCGGCGAAGCCCGAAGCCTAATTACCCGCGAACCGGAGTGCGAGGTCGTGCGGATCATCGAGGTCTTCCATTCGGTCCAGGGGGAGGGGCCTCTTACCGGCGTCCGGACGACGTTCATTCGGACGGCCCGATGCAATCTGCGCTGCGCATGGTGCGACACGACCTACTCGTTCGGGCCCGGGCGGGAGCGCTCCATCCCCTCCCTCCTGCGGCAGGTCACGAAGGATAGGACCCGGAACGTCTGTCTCACCGGAGGGGAGCCCCTGTTGCAGCGGGACTCCCGCGAGCTGGTTCGTCGGCTCTCCGACCGGGGAGTGACGACCGTAATCGAGACAGGGGGGTCGCTGGATGTCCGCCCGTACCTCGACCTGCCCAACGTGGTCCTCAGCGTCGATGTGAAATGCCCGAGCTCCCGCATGGAGTCCCGGAACCGCTGGTCGAATCTCCCGCTCTTGCGGGCGGGGGACGTGATCAAGTTCGTGATTGCGGACCGGGCAGACTACCTGTATGCGAAAAGGGTCGTGCGGAAGTACGGAGGCCCCGCCACCCTCCTCTTCCAGCCCGTCTGGGGTACGGAGGCTGGGCGCCTTGCGGACTGGGTGCTGGCCGACCACCTCGACGTCCGGGTGATGCTCCAGGAGCACAAGGTCCTCTGGGGCGACGCCCCCGGCCGTTAGCGCCAGCTCGGCCTTCGGAAGACTAAAGAGGGCCCTTCCCTCGTCGCCGCTCTCGAGCATGTCGGGAAATGGGGGACGGGCCCAAACGTTGCCGACGGTGCACGACTTTCCCTTCGGCAAGGCCCGGGGGATGGTCTTCCCGCGGGTTGTCCTCGTCGGGCACGGTGTCATCGCCGACCTCGGCTCGACGTGCCGTCAATTCGGCTTTCCCGATCGGGGCGCGGTCATCACCGGCCCGAAGACGGCGACCCTAGCCGGCAACCGG
>JASHYQ010000287.1 GCA_030042955.1 Thermoplasmata archaeon | reverse complement strand
CTCGACTACGACCTCTGGGCCGAGGTCGGAGGACGCACGGAACTCGTGGACACCACCCACCAGGAGGTTGCCCAGGAGGCGAAGGTCCCCGAGACGACGGGCCATGTCTGGGGCCCCCGACCCCATCTCATCGGCGGAGAGTACTTCCCGACGGGGGTGGAGAACTCGCTGGTCGGGGTTGCGGTGGGGGAGGAGGTTGAGAAGGAGTTCACGCCCGCGGATGCGTTCGGCGAGCGGGACCCGAACCTGATCGAGCTTTTCTCGATGCACCAGATCTCCCGGCTCCCCGAGATGCGACGGGAGGACGCTCACCTCGACGTGGGAACGGTGCTCACCATCGAGGGGCGGCGCGGCCGCGTCGTCAGCCTCACCCAGGCCCGGGTGCGTGTCGACTTCAACCCCCCGTTCGCCGGGCGGAAGGTCCGGGGCAAGTTCAAGGTCACCGAGCAGATCACCGAACCGGCGGACCAGGTCCGGGCCATCGTCGAGCTCCACTACGGCCGATCGTCGGAGTTCGAGGTGGAGCTCAAGGAGCATGTCGTCTCCCTGAAGCTGCCCGAACGCTCGAAGTTCGACATCAACTGGCTCGCGGCCAAACCTCGGGTCATCGACCGGATCCGCTCGCAGGTCCACCCGACCTCGGTGCGGGTCATCGAGGAGTACGTCACGCCCGTCCCAGCCAAGGAGGCCGAGAAGCCCGCCGAGGCGCCCCCTGCGGCGTCGGAGGAGCCCGCCCCGGAGGCGCCGGCTCCGGGCGACACGAAGTCTCACCAGACCAAGCACGCGAAGGCTTCCGCAAAGCACGAGGCCCCGGCCAAGCCCGCGTAGGGCGGCGTGTGGACCCGGCACGTCGCAACTCGTACGATGGGGGTATGAATCCCCCCGGAACTGAAAGCTCCCGTGCCCGCCGAGGCCCCGCTCCCGCCCGTGTCCCTCAAGTTCGTGATCATCGTCTTCGCCGCGGCGACCATCACCGGGGTGCTCGTCGCCTACTTTGGTATCACCGGGGTCCTCGGGGGACCCATCCCGTAGGGAGGCGGGGTGCGTCCCTTCCGTCTCCATGGAGCCGAACCTGGCCAAGCCGATCCGGGCCTCCCCGCAGGGTCCGCCCCCCGAACTGGCTGGAGGCGCCTACACCGGCTGGCTGGTCTCCGCGTTGATTATCGCGGTCGTCCTCGGGATCGGCGCCCTCCTCTGGTTTAGCTACCACCCCTAGCGAGCAGGGCTCCGACACCGAGCCATTCACACCACCGACCTGCCCGAGGCCATGCCGTCCGACGTCCGAGCCATCGCGGGCCAGCTGACTCGGGACCTGGTGCGCGATGTGCTACCGGTCCAAATCTCCTACCTAGAGTCGGTCCCCGCCGGTGTCCCGGAGCACCTGGGCGAGGATCCCTCGGTCCGCGCCTTCTTCGCGTTCGGCATCGAGCGACCGTTCTAAGCCTCCGTGCCGAAGCACGAGGTCTGCGGGGTTGGAGCGTTCGTCCTCGGGATTCCTCTGACCTCTACACCGACCTCAGGGTCGACAAGATGGAGGTCGGGGTCCGAAGCGAGCACCCCGCACGCTTCGTTCAGAAGCTGGACCGGATCTCACGGGCGAGGGCCCTGGTCGCCGGGGAGGATACCGCGCGGGAGCGGTCAGCTCCCCCCTACGCCGTCCTCCGGCCAGCTAGCCCGTCGCCGAATCCTTAAGGGCCGGGCCCGGTTCCGCGGGGGATGGACCCCCGCGAGAAGGAGTTGCTCACTGGGATGGGGAACTGCTATGCGGCCTGCGGGGAGAACTTCGAGCGCACGGTCGAGATGGTCGCGGACAACCGCCACCGCACCCCCGACGATGTCAAGCAGACCCTCGTGCGGATCCGCGAGATGTACGGAAACGATGCTGATTATCGGAAGCTTCGAGCCCGCCTCCCCGCGTCGTTTCCCTGCTAGCGGGAGGTCGCCGAGGTGACGAGCTGTCCCGCGTGCCTCCGACCGCTCGGACAGGGCGACCTTCCAGCGCTCGCCGCCCATCTCGTGGAAGAAGCGGAGGAGAGCGACCCGGCCCACGTGCGGTGGCTCAACCAGAACCTCACCCGGGAGAAGACCACGGCCGCCGAGCTCGTGCCGATGCTCGAACGGGTCTACGACCTCGGGTCGGGGACCCTGAAGGGGTGGATCAAAGCGCGGTTCATCGCCAAGTTCTACGGGCCGGTTCCGCACCCGTTCGTCACCGCGCTCCAGCACCCCTCTCGAGCCACCCTGCTAGGGTACGTGGTCGAGCATCAGCACTTTCTCCGTCAGTGGGTCCGCTCCTGCGCCTACATCATGGCCCGCACCGACGAGCCGAAGGTCATCCTCTACGAGCTCGACAACCTCAACACGGAGTACGGGGGCGCCGGCCCGACCCGGGTCGCTCACTACGAGCTCCTCCTTCGGATGGGCGAGAGCCTTGGGCTGGACCGCACCCGGGTGCTCACGACCCCGCCGCTGCCGTCGACCCGGGAGGGGATCGAGGGATGGAACCGGATCGCCACCCACCAGCACTGGGTCGCCGCGCTGGCGGCGATGCACTCGCTCGAGCTGATCGCGAACCGGAACCTTGTCGACGATGGAGCCTCGGTCCACTATTTCGACCCGGCCATTCTCGACAGCAAGGAGATCACCGACGCGGCCACGAACTTCCTGCGGGAGGGGTACGAGGCCGACGTGACCCACTCCGACGAGGCGCTCGACCTGGTGAACGAGTTCGGGAGCCGCCCGGACCTGCGGGACGAAGTGCAGTCGACGTTCCTCCGCTCGATCGACCTGTTCGACGACTACCTGCTCGCGCGCCTTCAGAGGGCCGCCGACTTTGAAGCGTAACTACTCCGGCTGCGCGGTCTGCAACTCGACCTGGGGGAACGTCTGGGCCGAGGTGGAGGGGGAACGGATGTTCTTCTGCTGCGATATCTGTGCCACGCAGTTCCGTCGTCTGGTCGATCGGGTCAAGACGGAGACCGGGTGGTCGACCCTGGATTCCCTAGAGATCGCGGGGGACCGCCGCGGACGCACGTGCGTTGCGGGCTCGGGGGACGAGAGCTTCCGATGTTTCGTCGCCTTTACCCCGCAGGGCGAGATTCGCATCTTCGAAAAGCTGGCGCGCTAGTGAGGAAACGGGTCAACCGGGCTTGACCTCTCGAGTAAGTAGCCGATGCTGGAACGTCGCATTGCCGGAGTACTATGTCAGCGTCGGTCGGGTTCCTGGTCATGGCCGCCCCCCTCCTCTCCCCTCCCCCCGACCCCGAGGCCTCGGATTCTCCCCCGGCCCGGAAGCTGGGGGCACGGAGGGTCCTCGTAGTCTACGGGACCCGGTACGGGAACACCAAGCGGGTGGCGGAGGCGCTTACCCGCGGGCTCCTCCGGGTCCCAGGGGTCGAGGTCGACTGCCTTCCCGTCGAGCAGGTCATGGGGAGTCCGGTCGGCTCGTACGACCTCATCGCGGTGGGGGGACCCACCGAATGGCACAACGCCTCGGACCCGGTCCGGAAGTTTCTCGGGGCTCTCGAAGGCCGCGACCTCCGGGGACTCCGCGGGTTCGCCTTTGACACCCGCTACCAAACCCCCCGGTCGGGAAGCGCGGCCAAGGTCATCCAGCGCCGGCTCGAACAGCTCGGGGTAGGGATCTTGATGCCGAGCGCATCGGGGTTCGTGGCCCCGGTGCCGCATCCGGAAAGCGAGGGAATGCTCCTGCCCCGCACGGAGGAGAGATTCGAGAGCCTGGGGGAGGAGCTCGCGGCCGCGCTCCTTCTCTGATCCTGTCCCGACCGGTGGGTCGTCGGTCAGGGTGCCGACGCCGTCTCCTTCCGAGTTCCCTTCGGGACGTAGTCGAAGAACTTCTCGACCGTCCCGTCGACGGTCCACTCCGACCGAAGGCGGGTGCGTTTCTCCCCCTTACGGAGCGCCGTCAAGAGCTGACGGTTGAGGTCACGAGGGCTCTCCCCCTCGACCTCTGCGGTCACCTCGAACCCGTCCTGACTCGGCGTGATCGTCCCCCGGGAGCCGACCCACTCGGCGAGGGGCTGCCGAACCGCTGCCGGGCGGTCACTGCTTACGCGGGCGATGAGCCGAATCCGCTTTGGGCACATGGAGAACCCCTGGGGCGCGGGACGGCCCGGTCCTTTATCGACCTAGCGACGGCCCGGGACCCCCGAGCGGAGCGTAGAGGAGCCTTGCGCCGGCCCAAGATCCCCCCACCGGGTCGCCGCCCGGTGGGGGCTGTCGAGAGCTTTACGACGTGAGAGGGTGGCCCGGGAAGGTGGTCGGGGGGTGCGAGCCGGCGAGGGGGGAGGTGAACGTACCCTTCTCCCCGACGGGCGAGGTGCGAGTGGTATCCTCGGGGATCTGAGGCGGCTCGCTGACGAGCTCCCGGAGGAACCATTCCATCTTCTCGTGCGCCTGGACGAACCGAGCGAAGACGTCCGCGCTGCCTGGGTCGCCGTCGTGCTCGGCCGCCTTGAACCCCTCGTGCATCCCTTCGATGATCACGCGATGCGCGGCGAGCAGACGCTCGAGCATCTCCCGGGTCGTACTGGGCAGGCCGGTCTCCCGGGGCAGTGTGGAGGCGCGGTGGACGCTCTCCAAGGTGTAGGCGGCCGCTCCCCCGAGCATCCGCTGACGTTCCGCGAGGGGGTCGATCATCTCGAACACGGTCCCCGCGTGCTCGTCGAACAGCAGATGGAGGTCCCGGAACCACGGTCCGGCGACGTTCCAATGGTAACCCTTGTACTGCAGATACAACTCGACAGCATTCGCCTGTTCTCGCGCCAGATGGGGAATCACCGGGGACGGTCGGACTCGCGGCATACGCTCCTCGAACGAGGAGGCGGTTGGGCCCATATGGACCCCGCGTCAAGAGAAGTTGACCCGGCCCTGAGACGGTGGCAGTCGATGGTCCCGGTCGGGCGCTGTGCGGCCAAGACCCGGCCGTCGGATACGATTGACTCGTGCGTTATCTAATGCGGAACGAGTTCCGCACCCGGCGGCCGGAGGGCTACCTTGCGGGCGGTGGCCGAATCAGGAGAGGGTGAAGGTGGGGTGTCCCTCCCTCGACAGGCCATCCTCCAGGGATCGGGTCCGGGTCGCAGCCCCTCGCGCAAGAAATCTCCGGCCGAGGCTCCGGGCCGACGATGAGGCTCTGGGTCGCGCTCTACCTCATGATCTGGGTCGTCTTCCTCGAGTTCCTGCTCGTCATGATCCCGGTGGCGCAGGCCCTCCTGCTGCCGCTTCACCCCGTTCTCGGAGTCGTCATCGTGGGGGCCGCCTACTCCAATTTCAGTGCGCTCCGGAAGACCCGAGCCCCTGGTCGGCTGAAGCGCGTCGCGAGGGCGACCTTCTGGC
>JASHYQ010000286.1 GCA_030042955.1 Thermoplasmata archaeon | reverse complement strand
CAGGTCTTCACGAACATCCTCAACAACGCCTACGATGCGATGGAGGGAAAGGGCACGATCCGGCTAACGGTCCGACGCCAGGATGCGCGGGCGCAGGTCGAGATCGTCGACAGCGGCCCCGGGATCTCGCCGGAGGCGCTCCCGCACATCTTCGAGCCGTTCTTCACGACCAAACCCGAAGGGCAGGGGACCGGCCTGGGCCTCGCTATCTGTCACGGGGTCGTTCAGTCCCACCACGGTACGATCACCGCCCGCAACGTCCCGGGAGCCGGCGCGGGATTCCTGATCTCCCTGCCGATCCTCTCGCACCGACCGATCGCCACGTGAGTGGCCAGGTCCACCGGCAAGGTCGCCCGGTGGGGTGACCGGAGAGCGGCGAAGTCAACTCAACTTGATAGACCATCCAAATACTCCGGCTTTGGTGGCGAGCGCAAGGTGCCCCAATGCCGACCGAAACGACTGGAGGAATAGAGCGAAAGGGCCGAACAGCGCGGACCGCCGAGACGCAGGAGGTCTGACCCCTCGGGGTGGTGGACCATGGCGTTCACGACGTTCTACGATGACCTGGGTCTGATCGAGGTGCTCCTGCTCCTCGTCGCCACGGTCCTGGCCTACGCCGGGGTGCGTGTCTGGTGGGCGCTCCGCTCGCACCAGCCCGACTCCCTCCGCCGGATGTTGAAGAGCACCGCGATCCCCGTCGGGGTCGTGGGGATCATCACCCTCTCGCTTTCTCTATGGGGAGAGATGACCTGGCCGTTCCTTCCGTCTGACGGGATGGCGGGCTACAACATCTTCTTCTTCGACCCGCTGATGCTCTGTGGCCTCGTCCTGATGGCCTACGCGGTCTCTGCCTACCTGAACCTCCGGCTCCAGTACGTGGGCATCTTCGCCCTCGTCGCGGGCGCCGCGGTCGTGTTCTACGGCTGGACCGGCTACACCGCCAGCCCTGCGTTCACCAAGGACCCACTCGACACCCTCCTGCTCTACGCAGGCTTCGGGATGGCTGGGGTCCTCGCCTTCCCCGCCACGGTGATCGTGGACTGGTACCTGAGCGCGATTGACGCGGGACGCCACCCCTGGAAGCTCGCCTCGACGACCTCCGCTCCGCGCCAGCGGGGCATGGGCGTACGGGCGGCCCAACCGGTGGTCCCGCCCACGAGCGCTGCGGTCGCTGAGGCGGACCCGCTCACCGAGCTGAAGTACCGGATGCCGAAGGTGCTCCAGGCGGTGTTCCTGCTCTTCCCCGTCTTCATCGCCCTCGCAGGGATCGCGGCATTCTGGTACTTCGGTGTGACCCTTCCCGGGCACCTCGGAGGGGGAGCCGGCGCAGCCCCGTAGGGTAAGCGATCGGAAGAGTCGCGGTCCCAACCCTTTCCCAACCTCGGGAGGACTCCTCGGAGGCCTCCCGGGCTTCGCGAAAACGATAACCCCACCGCGGGAACTACCCCGCGCGTGCGCATCCTCGTGGTCGATGATGACCCGGTGTTCCGGGAGGAACTGACCGAACTCCTCCGGGAGGACGAGCACACCGCCTGGTCCGCCTCGTCGGTCCAGAAGGCCCTCGAATCCCTCGAGCACGAGGAGGTCGACGTCGTCCTGACCGACCTCAAGATGCCGCGGCAGGGCGGACTGGACCTCCTCCGGCAGATTCGGGAGCGCTGGCCACGGACCCTGGTCGTCGTGGTGACCGGTTACGCCAGTGTCGAAACCGCGCTGGATGCGATGAAGCTCGGAGCGTTCGACTACGTACGTAAGCCGTTCCGCATCGACCAGGTGCGCGAGACGCTTCGGCTGGCCTCGCAGGAGCACGAGTTCGAGTCTCCGCAGGAGACGCATCGCGACCCGGTCCGGGAGGCCAACACCTTGGCAGCCTCGGGGAAGTACGAGGTCCTCTTCCTGGGAGAACATCCGCCCCCCGCAGGCCCCCACCTCCACGTCTTCGCCTTGAACCGGGCCGACCCGGCTGGGCTCCTCACCGCCACCGAGACGTTTCTCGCCACGTACCCCAACGCCGCCGTGGTTCTCTCGGACGTCGAACGACTGCTCGAGCACCACCGCCTGGAGGACATCGTCGCGATCCTCGACCGCCTCCGGAGCGCTCTCGCGGGCCATGGTCCCCTGCGAGTGGGGTTCAACCCCCGACGCGTGACCCGGACGGTCGCCGCGGCGCTCGCCGGGGCGGTCTCCGCCGAGGAGACGCACGCCACCCTCGAGGCGCTCGCCAACCCGATCCGGCGGAAGGTCCTGCAGCGACTCGCCGAGGGCACCGCGAGCTTCGGGGAAACCATGAAGGCCGCCGGGCTCGACGACTCGCCCAAGATGGCGTTCCACATGCGGCGTCTGGTCGAGACCGGCCTCGTCCTTCACGAGGGGGAGTCGTACCGCCTGACCACGCGCGGGGAGGCGAGCGTCCGTCTCTTGACCGATGCCTCGTTCCTTCCGTCCGCGGGGGACACGGGAAACCTCGCCTTCCCGGGAGACCGCCCGGCCCCCAAGCCCGCTCGCGCCCCCAAACGCTCCAAGAAATGAGTTCCCGCCGGGCGGGGGACCCTCGGCCTAGAAGCTCGTAGCCGAACCCGGAGCGCCTCGGAACGACCGGGCCGCGACCAGGATCAAGACCCCCCCGACGATGTTCAGGAACGGGAGGATGAGCAGGATCGCTCCGACCTTGAAGTAGCTGCTCTGGTACCGCGCGCCGAGGCGCCAGACCCCGATCAGGAGACCGATGAACCCAACCACGGCGACGATGCCGGCGACGCCGACGACCGCCAGGACTGCGAGGAACGGCCCTCCGGAGATGCAGGCGGCCTGGGCCGTCTGGTTCATGCCCGCGTTGCGGACGCATGTCTCGAGCGTGTTCAGCCCGGAAACGAGGGCGTCCAGCGCGGCGAGCACGATCACGATCGCGACCAGGAGCAGCAGTGCGAGCTTCCAGGGGGTGGAGAAGCGGGAGTCCTGGGTCGCCAGCTTCCGGAAGGCCAGGAGGAAGAGAACGACCACGAGGAGCTCGCAGACGCCGGTCGCCAGCGAGACGAGCAGGAACGGGGGCCCGAACTGCAGGGTGCCGACGGTCGCGGTGGTCGTCAGGTCGGCGGCGATAGAGAGGACGCCCGCCACGATGATGAGAAGCCCCGCCCAGGTCACGTAGGTCAACGCGGTCCGTTCAGCCGCGCGGTCCTGGGGGGAGGCGCCGGGTGCGGTTCCCGTCACCCCCGGCGCCGGGTACCACGCGCCGGCTCTAGGAGGGGGCGGGCCGAAGGAAGGGGCCGGCGCGCCGGCGGGGAGCGGGCTGCTGGCTGCGCCAGCTGAGTAGGGTGTCCCGCAGAAGGCGCAAAACGCGGTCCCCGCTGGGCCGAACGCCCCGCACTTCGAACAGCGCTGGGAAGCCACGGGACCGCGAGCCGATATGGGAGTATTAACGCCGCTCCGGGGTCCCGACCGGGGTTACCCGGAGGTCAGCGAGGCACCTCCGGGTCCCGGGCCGTTTAAAGGGCCTAGCGACGTAGGGGGCGCACCCTTGGTGGCCCCGATGACCGACCCGACCCGCTCGATCCAGCGCCGTTTCCCCGGAATCCCGACCCTCGAGGGGGCCGGAGTGCGCCTGAAGCGCTCGTTCTCCAACCCCGAGGTCCCCCTCTTCGACCCGTTCCTCCTGCTCGACCGGTTCGGCTCGAACAATCCGGCGGATTACCTCGCCGGCTTTCCGTGGCATCCCCATCGGGGGATCGAGACGGTCACCTACATGCTGGACGGGCGGGTGGCTCACGGCGACACCCTCGGGAACGAGGGGGTCATCGGGCCGGGCGACGTCCAGTGGATGAACTCGGGCAGCGGCATCATCCACCAGGAGATGCCCCAGCGCACCGAGGGGATGCTGGCCGGCCTCCAGCTCTGGGTCAACCTGCCCGGCCGCGAGAAGATGTCGACCCCCGCCTATCGCGGTCTCTCGGCGCCCGAGTTTCCCTCGGTGACGCTCGACAACGGCGCGCGGGTCCTGGCCGTCGCTGGAAAGTACGGGAACGTCGAGGGCCCGGTTCGGGGGATCCCGGTCGACCCGACCTACCTGGACGTGCAGGTTCCGGCGGGGGAGACCTTCGAGCACCCGACCCCGTCGGGATACACCGCGTTCGCCCACGCGATCGCCGGCGCAGGGACCTTCGGTGGGAACGATTCGGGGGTCGTCCCCTCGGGGGAGACCGTCCTGTTCAGCGCGGGCGACCGGATCGCCGCCCGGGCGGGGGCCGGCGGGTTCCGCTTCCTCCTCGTCACCGGACGACCACTCCACGAGCCGGTCGCCTGGTACGGCCCGATCGTCATGAACACCCGGGCCGAGCTTCAGACCGCGATGCAGGAGCTCGACCGGGGCGAGTTCATCCACCACCGACGACCGATCGTCGAAGAGTAGCCGGAAGACCCAGCCCGGGGAAGCCTCCGGCCATCTCGCGGCCCGTCGATACGCTCCGACCGGCGTATCCTCGGCGTATCTCCGCTGAGGGTAGATAAACGCCGGCCGCACCAAGAATCCCTTGATGATGCGGGCTCGCGATCGACCCTATGGAAGGATTCGACGAACGGCGTTGGTGGCCACCCTAGCGAGTGTGATGATGCTCACCGCACTCGCGGCGATTCTCGGCGGGGTGGCGGCCCCCTCGATGACTCGATCCATCGCACCTGACTCCCTCGGAACTGCGCTAGCGGGACCCTTAGCCAGCTGCCCGTCCGCTCCCAACGTCACGGCAGACTCGGTCACGATCCTGACGACGGGCGACGTCGGCCCGGCCCCGTTCACGACCACCCTCTGCGGCTACTCCGGTTCTCCTTACGCAAGTCAGCACTGGAGCTTCGGGGACGGGACGCCGAGTTCCACGGGCACGAACCTCAGCAGCACGGAGAACTCGGTCTCCCACACGTTCACGGCGAGCGGAGCTTATCTCGTATGGTTCAACACCTCGTACGCGAACGGAAACTCCGCCAACTCCTCGGTCTGGGTCTACGCCACCGGGGCCGCCCCCATTTCGCTCACGCTCGACCTGACGGTCACGCCCCACAACGGCTCGGTCCCGCTGAAGGTGACCGTGACCCCCAACATCCAGGGGTGCCGCGGCGTGTGCGACTGGAACGTCACCTACTCCTCGGGCAGCTCGACCTTCGTGACCCCGGGCTCGCCCGGCTCCCCCTGGGTGCCCATCAACCTGGATGCGAGCGGCACGTGGACGATCGTGGCCAACGCCACCGACCCGCTCGGGGACTTCGGGGAGAGCGCCCCGGCGTACGTCTCGGCCACCGGATCGCTCCCGGGTAACAACAGCACCTCCTCCCTCTCCGTCCAGTTCGGTGGCGCGGTCCTGCGCGGAAGCGTCCCCTTTCAAACCAACCTGACGGTCAGTGCTACGGGAGGGTTCGCCCCGTACAGCCTCGAGGTATGCCCGGGGGATGGAGCGTGCGCGCCCGAGGTCCAGAACTGGAGCGGTATGCCCCTCAGCGAACCGTTCACCTACGACGTAGCCGGGAACTTCACCGCCACCGCGACGGTGACCGACTCGCACGGCAACCAAGCGGTAGGCACCCTCCCGATCGTAGCCACCTCCGGCCTTCCGCTGAACGTGACCGTCCTCGCATCGGCCCTCACCGGCCCGGCCCCGCTCCCCGTCGGCTTCCTCGCCACCGTGACGGGTGGCACCTCCCCCTACACCATCCAATGGACGTGGGGGGACGGAACCGTCGGGTCCTCCACGAACGGGGGGATCGTGGCTCACCTCTACGTCGCGGCCGGGACCTATAAGCCGTCACTTACCGTTCGGGACTCGTCAGGCGCGAGCCTGATCGTCTCGGTCGGCACGGTCAACGCCACGTCCGGCCTCTCGGGAGCCTCGCACCCGTCGAGTGGCTTCCTACCGGGCGGGTCGGGCGGGATGGATCTCCTCACCTACCTCGCGGTCGCGGTCGTGGCGGCCATCGTCTCAGGAGTCGGGCTTGGGCTC
>JASHYQ010000285.1 GCA_030042955.1 Thermoplasmata archaeon | reverse complement strand
CCGGAGCGTTCCGCGTCATCCCCTCGGCTTACGACGTGGGAGGGGACACGGGGGAGACGGCGGCGGGCCTAGCTTCGACCTGGAGCCCCACCGCCGATACCTCGTTGAACGGTCCTCCCGGCCCGGCCGCGCATCTGAGCCAGGGACCGGCCTTGCTGGGGGGCGAGTGGAACGTGACGAACGCGACCGAGGGAGCGACCGTCCTCCACCTTCGCGTTGCTCCCCAGAATGGATTCCTCTTCTTGGCGCCGGGGACCGGCGCCCCGGACTCGGCCTTCCAGTGGGTCCCGCCGACCGGACCGTACACGGTCGTGCCCCGAGAGTACTCGGTCGTCGGTCTCGCCTCGCACTTCACTCCCGACTCGACCACCCTGCTGGTCACGGGAGGCTCGACGTGGCTGAACCTCACCTTGGCCGCGGACCCGGACGCGGGGGTGTACACGCCGCTGTGGGCCCTCGCGGACAGCGACCTCGCGAACATCTCCTCGCACTGCGGTGCCTCGGGCTGCACCCTATGGAACGACGAGGCCGAGCCGCTCGGCCTGCCGTCGGACGGGACCGTCGCCTATCCGTGGTTCGGGACGTTCAACGACTTCTTCTATCCCGAGTTCCCCGGAGTCCTTCTCTGGAACGTGAGCGAGGTGCTGATCGCCTCCCCTCCGGCGTTCGACGTGACCACGCCGAGTTGGCTGATGGTCTACGCGACCCACTATGGGACCCCCACGTCGAACGACCTACCGATGTTCTTCTACGACGACGCCCAGGTCTCCCTGGACAGTGCCGCCTCGATCGGAGGGTGGTGGTTCGCTGGCTCGTACCTGGGACCTGCCGCCGCCCAGGCGAGCGTGGTGTTCTGGAACACGACCCAGAGCTTCGTCACGGGCAATACCTTCCTCACCAGCTCGGGCGGGCTGTTCCTGTATGGCGGCACGAACAACACGGTCAGCGGAAACACGTTCCTCAGCTACCTGCCGCTCGCTCCGAACGAGGACTCGATCTCGGGGGCCGTCTACGGGACCACGGGACTCTACGAGACCGACTTTGGCGACGGAGGCTCCTCGAGCCTGGGATGTCGGTGCTTCGACCTGGTCTACAACAACGCGTTCGGAACGTACTTCACCGCGGTCGAGCCGAAGCTCGACCCGTATACGGGGAGTCCCCCGCTCCTCCCGTTCGACGCCGCCTGGAACGTCACGCCCACGCCGGGCCCCAACATCGCCGGCGGCTCCGAGCTCGGCGGTAACTTCTGGTGGAACTACGGAGCCTCTACCGACCCGTACTGGGTGCTACCGTACAACGATGCCCAGTTGATCGTGGTCGGCGGGGACCAGCACCCCCTGCTCCTCGCGCCTCTCTGGAGGGTCACCTTTGACGAGGAGGGACTTCCCGCCGGGACGCTCTGGCATGTCGGCATCGACACGTCGACCGGCTACGCCTACGAGAACTCGTCCGGCCCGAGCGTGACCGAGCTGTGGCCGTCGGGAGAGTACTTCCTTACGGCGAGCTCCCTCAACGGGACGTACGGGATCCCGACGACCGAGGTGCTCGAGGTCAACGCTGCGAACGAAACGGTAATCCTGCATTTCTACCGGCTCTACACCCTCGCGTTCGCCGCGGTCGGACTGCCCTCCGGAGGCTTCTGGAGCGTAACGATCTGGAACCCGTTCGGGGCCTGGATCGACCTCGGCAATGTGGTGGACTTCCCCCCGCAGACCCTCGCCAGCTCGACGTGGAACTTTACGGTCAGTCCGCCGCCCGGGTACGCGGCCAACCCCGCGACGGGGGTCCTCGACCTCGTCCAGAACACGACCGTCACGGTCCAGTTCTCCAGCACCACGGTCCTCGGTGGGCTGATCGGGACCGTGAGCCCGGCCCTGGGGGCCACGCTCCGGGTGGATGGCCAGGCGGTCGCGCTCGGAACGGGCGGCGAGTTCTCGGTGAACCTAACCGCGGGCCTCCACTCGGTCGAGGTGACCGAGGCGGGCTACCTGCCGTATTTCAACAACGTGAGCGTCCTGGGGGGTACGTCGACCTCCCTCACGATCGTCCTGACGCCCGAGAGCTCGGCCGGCTCGTCCGCCGGCTTGCTCGAGGTGCTCTTGGTGGTCGTCTCGGCGGCCGCGGTGGGGCTCGGGGTGGCGGCGGCGCTGTTCCACCGTCGCGGCCGCGCTCCCCCACCTCCTCCGACGCCCCCGCCGGGTGTGTAGGCGGCGACCGTTCGCGACCGCCCGCTCAGAGGGACGGAGAAGGCCGGAAGCTCCCGACGAGCTCCCCGGGAGGTTCGGCGACCTCGGCCGCCGGCGCCTGTTGGTCGACGAAGGACCGCACCCGACGATAGGCCACGATGGTCCCGACGAAGTTGCGCTGACGGAGCTCGCCGAGAACGTTGCGCAGCTCCACCACCGGGGCCTCGATGTCCCCGCCAGCCGAACGTATCTCGATCAGTCGGTCCCGCAGGCGGTGCAGGTCCTCGACCAGGCGTGGTTCGAGAACCGCCCAGAGCGCGATCGCGCCGCGGGCGAGCAGGCGCTCTCCGTCACTGCGGCGGCCGGCGCGGACCAACCGACGACCCTCCTCGAAGGGACCGAGGGCCGGGGCAGGGTCGCCCCCGAGCTCCCGGATCGTGCCGGCGAGGAGGTCCCCTTCCGTCACGAGGATCCGTCCGACCGCCCACTCCTCCTCCGAGCGTTGGAGCTCGTCGCGCAGGTGCGTGAGCCGGCGACGGGCCCCCGTCAGGTCCCGTCGGGCGAGCGCCTGCCGAGCCGCATCCAGCTCGACGTCGACGCTCGAGGTCGGGCAGAACGCCGCGAGCTCGTTGCGATGCGCGAGCTCCGCCTCGAACTCCTCCGCGAGGACGCTCAGGATGTGGACGAACATCTCGCGGGCGAGCGAGTCGAGCGAGGCCCGGTCCTGGGTGAGGTGAGCCTCCGAGTTCCGTTCCTCGAACCGCGCAAAATCGAGCCCCATGCGACGTCCCAACTGGAGATACTCCTCGAGCCGACGGTCGAGCTCCGCGTCCGTGCCGAGCGGGGGGAGCTCGGGGAACTCCTCGAGGGGAGCTGGAGCGGGCGCGGGGGGTACCTCCGGCGGAGGCGGGACGACCTCCGCCGTTGGCAAGGGGGGGAACTGGGCGGACCTGCTGAGCAGGCCGGGGGTACCCGTGGCAGGCGTGGCGGGCTTGGAGAGGTCGACCGTGGAGAGGAGCTCGCCGATGGTCCGGAGCGACACCGGGTCGGTCTCGCCGGGGCCCGCGGCTTCCCGGACGGCGGCGAAGAGGGACCCGGAGAGCTGGCACTTCGGACAGACCGGAGCCTCACCGGGGAGGGGGGTGCCGCAGGCCGGACAGGAGATCTCGACCATCGACCGGCTCATCCTCCCCGGACGCCGGGGCAGGAGGGGCCGGAGGCCGCGTCGCGCGGCGGACCGCGGACT
>JASHYQ010000284.1 GCA_030042955.1 Thermoplasmata archaeon | reverse complement strand
CTTTCCGGCAGCGTTGAGCAGCAGGGCTCCGTAAACGTACTCCATCGTTCTCACTCCGTAGTTCTGGGGGGGACCACCTGGGTACCTGTGATCTTTCCGAGCGCAGCGGCGGCTCGGACCGCCTGGGCGAAGAGGGGCGTGATCGTCTCCGGGGTCGGGTAGCCGGCCGCGACCGCGAGCGCGAGGGCCCGCCGGTGGGCCTTCGAGAGAAGGAGGGGAACGGTCGCGGGCGTGGCGTAGGCGAGCTCCACCGCGAGCCCGAGGGCGAGCTGGGCGGCCCGCCCGAACTCGGCCCGCTGGGCATCGAGGTCGACCGCGAGGACCTTCGCGGGGTAGAACGTGCCTCCTTCGACCACCGCCCGGAGCGAGAGGCCCACCTCGAGCGGGAAGATCTCGAGCCGGGTCAGCATCCCCGCGACGTCCCGGGAGATCACCTGGCCCGCCTTGACGATGAGGGTGTCCCGCTTCAGCACGACCTTGCCCTTTTCGATCATCGCCGGGAAGCCGGCGTGCTGGAGCTCTCCGACGATCGGGCCGGGTTTGAAGCTGGTCGTCTGTGCCGGGACCAGGATGTCGTTCGGTGCGACCTCGCCGCCCCGGGCGGGGGTCGGCGAGCGAGTCTTCAGGAACTCCTGGTAGAGAGAGAACGGGTTCCCGTCCGCTGCGAGCAAGGCGGTCTGGTCCTTGACCTCCGCGAGCAGGGGCTCGAGGGCCGGGCGCTTCTTCCCCGCCTGTTCGAGCGCGTGGCGAATCGCGGTGTTCGGAGCGACGATAATGGGCCGGTTCTTACGGCGCAGCTCCCGTCGCATCCGTTGCAGCGCTGCGGCCGGAACCCCCCGGACCCCGACGAGGGCGGTCACCGGCCGCTCCAGAATCTTCTCGGAGAGTTCCTCCACCCGTGCGAGCCGTGCCGGAGGTACCGAGCCGCGTCCGACCATCGTCCTCTCCTACCAGATCCGGACGGCCGGGCCCATGGTCGTCTTGACGTAGACAGACTCGATGTTGGTTCGGCCGCGCTCGAGCTTGCCGACGATCCGCTGGAGCGCTGCGTCGATATTCTGCGCAAGTTGATCCGGCGGCATCGAGCGAATCCCGACCGGCACGTGGAAGGTCCGGTTGCCCTTCGAGCGGACCCGCACCGAGCGCTTCAACGCGCCGATGAGGTTGCTCGGGTCGGTCCCCGGCGGCACCGGGCGGGGCATCTTGCCGCGCGGCCCAAGGACGGTGCCGAGCCGCTTACCGATCGCGGGCATCATCGGGGCCTCGGCGAGGAAGAAGTCGACCTCCTCGACCAGGCGCTTCGCGGCCTTCGGGTCCTTCGCGAGCTCGTCCAGCTCCGCGGGAGTGATCACGGAGTCAGCGACCGCCCGGACCTTCTGGCCGAGCTCGGGCGAGCCGAACACGGCAACCTTGACGGTCTTGCCCCTCCCGTTGGGCAGCGGGACGTCGTCCTCGATCCGGTTCTTGGGGATCGCGAGGTCGAGGTCCTTGAGGTTCACGGAGAGCTCGACGGTCTCGGGGAACTTGCGTTCCGGGGCCTTCTCGAGGGCCTCAGTGACGGCCTCCACGGACGGTCGGTCGGGCATCGATGTAACCCCCTCGGAGAGGGCGGCGCCGCCGAGAAAGCCCACTTACTTAAGGCTTGGCGCCCCGGCGAACCCACCCAACGGCCGGATTCTCGCCGAGGAACCGAGCCCGACGGCCGGACCCCCGACGCGCCCTCAAGCCTAAATACCAAACGCGACTCGGCGGCGCCCGATGCACTATCCGAAGGTCATCTCGACCTACTGCCCGAAGTGCAAGGTGCACACGGAGCACGACGTCGAGAAGGACAAGAAACGCACCGCCTCCGAGCTCGCCTGGGGGCAGCGCCGGTTCCGGCGGGCCACCCGGGGCTATGGAGGGTTTCCCCGCCCAAAGCCCGAGGGCCGGGCGAAGGCGGTGCGCCGCGTCAACCTGAGGTTCAAGTGCAAGAAGTGCAAGTACATCGTCAAGCCCGCCAGCTGGCGGGCGAGCCAGCTCGAGCTCGTGGAGCACCACTAGGAGGTTGCCCACGCGCGCGCCGTCCCCGTTCTGGATTGTGAAGTGCCCCGACTGCTCCACCGAGCAGACCGTCTTCAGCCGACCGGCGACCACTGTCAACTGCACCGTCTGCGGGGCGACCCTTGCGACCCCCACCGGCGGGCAGGCCAAGCTGCGGGGCGAGTTCGTTCGCCCCGTGTCGGGCTAGGCGGGTCCGCGGCCAACTATGCCACTGCGCGCGGAGTACCCCGAAGAGGGGGAGCTGGTCATCGGCACGGTCACCTCGATTCGGAACTTCGGCGCCTTCGTCACCTTGGACGAGTACAACGGGCGCGAGGCGTTCATCCACCTCTCCGAGGTCGCCACGGGGTGGGTCAAGTACATCCGGGACCACATCCGCGAGGGCCAGAAGATCGTCGCCCGCGTCTTGCGCATCGACCCGGTGAAGAACCAGATCGACCTCTCCCTCAAGCGGATCAACGACCACCAGCGCCGCGAGAAGACCCAGGCCTGGAAGAACGAGATCCGGGCGATGCGGCTCATCGAGCAGGTGGCGACCGCGCTCAAGGTGAAGCCCGACGAGGCGGTCGACCAGTTTGGCCCGGGTCTCGTGGAGAAGTATGGCTCGCTCTTCCAGGCGTTCGAGGTCGCCTCGGCCGACCCGAAACGGTTCCAGAAGGAGAACGAGAAGGTGCCGTGGACGACCGCCTTCCTGAAGGTCGCCGCGGAGAACATCGTCCCCCCGCACGTCACCATCCTCGGGACCCTCGAGATCTCCGACCCGAGCCCGAACGGGGTCGACCACGTGCGCGCGGCGCTCCTCGCGGCCGAGAAGGTCGACCCGGAGTCGATCGAGGTCCAGTACGTCGGGGCCCCCCGGTACCGCATTCGCGTCGCCGCGAGCCAGTACAAGGCCGCGGAGGAGACCCTCAAGAAGGCGACGGAGGCGGCCGTGAGGTCGATCAAGGGTGCCGGAGGCGAGGGCTCCTTCACCCGGGCATGACCGAGTCGATCCTGCGCGTCTGCCGCGCCTGCGCCCGTTACACCTTCCGGGGGGAGTGCCCGGACTGCCACGGCCCGACCCGCACCCCCCACCCCGCCCGCTTCGACCCGGGGGACCGGTATGGGAAGTACCGCCGCATGCTACGGGATGCGGCCCCCTTAGGGGCGGGAGGGGAGTGAACCGCTCGTGGCCGCCACGATGCATCGCATCAAAGTCATCAACGACGTGAGCGACCTCGTCCCGATCCTCCGAGCCGTGGACTCGCCCCTCAAGCTCAAGCTCGTCACCCGGCTTGGGGAGAGCTGGCTGACCGTCGAGGACGTGCAGAAGGAGTTCGGCGCCGAGGGCGTCAAGACGCTCGCGTTCTTCGAGAAGCTCCGTCTCATCGACACCCGCTGGGTCGCCCGCGAGGGGCGGAAGCAACCCGACAAGAGCTACCACTTCTACTACTCCACGATCAACATCAACACGACCTCCCCCCTCGCCGAGATCTCCGAGGTCCTCGCGATCGCGATGATGAGCCCCAAGGAGTACGCGAAGCTGGAGGAGAAGATCCACGCCGCGGTCGGGCCCGAGGGACGGTTCTTCTCCGATACCGCGGAGGAGCTCGGGATGAGCCCGACGCGGCTGAAGGCCCTCGTCAAACGCTCGGACAGGCTGGAGTACCGTGGTCACCGGATCGAGCGGTTCCAGGCGGAGCCCGCGGAATAGACGGGTCGCCGTCTCGGTCCTCCGGGTCGGCCATCGTCCCGGTCGGGACCCCCGACTGACGACCCACCTCGCGCTCGCGGCCCGCGCGTTCGGGGCGGAGCGGATGCTCCTCCACCCCCCTGACCCCGACCTCGCCCGTCGCGTCGCGGCGGTCGGGGAGGGCTGGGGCGGCGCCTTCGAGGTGGTAGGGACGCCAGACTGGCGCCGGGCGGTGCGCGCGTTCGACGGGCCGGTCGTCCACCTCACCATGTACGGCCTTCCGCTCGCCAAGGTCCGCCCGAAGCTAACTCGGGCCCGGAGCGTCCTGCTCGTCGTCGGGGGCGCGAAGGTTCCTCCCGACCTCTACCGGCTCGCCACCTACAACGTGGCGGTCGGGCATCAGCCCCACAGCGAGGTTGCCGCGGTCGCCGTCTTCCTCACGCAACTCTTCGGCGTGCCCGGTCCGGGTCCGTGGCCGGGAGCCCGACGGACGGTCGTGCCCCAGGCACGCGGCAAGCGCGTCGTAGGGGGGAGGGGAACGAAGTGACCGAGGGATTGGAACCGATCCCGGCCGGCCGGCTGCCGCTCTCGGCGCAGGCCCCGGGGAAGTGCATCGTCTTCGGCGAGCACGCGGTGGTCCACGGCGCCCCCGAGCTCCTCTTCGCGATCGACCTTTCGACGCAGGTCGTAGTCCGACCCGCGCCCCGCTGGTCGCTCAACGGGGACCCGGGGGCCGCCGAGCGCCACCCGTACTTCCGCTCCATCATCCAGAGCCCGTGGGCCGGCGCTCAACCGGTGGACGTGCGGGCGGTCTCCCGAATTCCCCGAGGGGCGGGACTCGGCTCGTCCGCTGCCTTGTCGGCCGCCCTGACCTGCGCGCTCTCGTCGACGACAGGGGGGATTGACCGCCCGGCGTTGGCCCAGCGGAGCTTTGAGGTGGAACGCGGGGCGCAAGGGGTGGGGAGCCCGGGCGACACCAGCGCCGCGGTAGCGGGGGGTTTTCTCACGGTCAACGGAGCGGGGGTGGGCGAGCCCCTGTGGACGGTGCGGGACGGGGACCGGTCGTGGCGCGTTGGGCGCGTGGCCGACCCCGGCTGGGTCTGGGTTGTGGCCCACACCGGGGTACCGCGTGCGACCGGGGACGCGGTACGGGCCGTGGGCGCTCGGTTGGCCCGCCCCGACGGGCCGGCGCTCCTCGACGAGTTCCGGCGCGTCGCGACCGAAGGGACCGAGGCCGTCGCCGCAGGCGACCGGGCGGCCGCCGCGAAGCTCATGGACCGGAACCAGGAGTTGCTCCGGGAGGTCGGGGTTTCTCACCCGCGGATCGAGGCGCTGCTCGAGGCCGCCCGGCCCGCGGCCGAGGGTGCGAAGCTCACGGGCGCAGGCGCCGGCGGCTCGGTCGTGGCCCTCCCACGCCCGGGAGCCGAGACCGAGCTAGTGCGGCGGCTCGCGCGCGCCGGGGGCCTCCCCTTTGTCGTGCGCCCGGCACGCCACGGTGCCGCTCTGCTCTCGGCCCCCTGATCGGGGCCTGCCATCACTTGCGCGATACGATCCGCACGACCGCGTTCGGCGCGAGGTGCTGGTCCGCGCCGATGGCCCGGTGGGTCCGCCCATCGATCGCTCGGATGAAATGCTCCCCGAGGTCGGTATGCACGCGATACGCCACGGCGCGGGCCGGGGTATCGGCCGGCACGAGCAGGGCATCCGGGAGCACCCGACCGCGCGTGTCGGTCCAGTGGGTCTCGTCCTCGACGGGGTAGATCACGATCTGGTGGAGCCGGTCGAAGACCAGTCGCTCGAGCGAGGTCTGGACGCCGGTCCCGCCCCAGTGGGCGAGGATAGTGCGCAGCGCCTCGAGCGCCTTCGCCTGAGCGGGCGAGAGACGGGCGGGGTCCCGGACGGAGAAGCTCGGGTCTCCGGGCTTGTACTCGACGAGCCCCGCACGCGCGGCGCGTCGGAGGGTCAGCTCCGCGTCGGCGGCGGTAGGGACGACCGGGAGGTCGTCGACCCGGCCGGCGAGCGTTTCCAGGTGGGCCGCGTCGGAGCGGTCACATTTGTTGGCGGCGATGAGCCGAGGCTTTGAAGCGCGGAGCAGGGCGCGCGCCAGGGCTCGGCGCTCAGCCTCGGTCCAGTGGCTCGGGTGGGCCCGGTCGACCGGCGACGCCCGGAGCGCAGCCGCCAGCGCCGTCGGTCCGACCGCGAGTCCGGTGAGCCGGTGCTGGAGGAACTCCTCGACTTTCTTCCCCTCGAGCTCGACACTCCTCGCCGACCGTTCGAAGTCCCGGCCGAGGATCTCGGTGACCCAGTCGACCAGCTCCTCCTCGAGCCACTGCACCTCCTCGGACGGGTCCTGGCTCCCCGGAGGCGCGAGCCGCCCTTCGGCGTCGGTGGCTCCGGAGAGGTCGACGACCTGGATGAACCCGTCGGCGGCCCGGAGGTCGTCCAGGAATTTGTGGCCGAGCCCCTTGCCCTCGTGGGCGCCGGGTACCAGCCCTGGAACATCGATGAGACTAACCGGCACCCAGCGGGTACCCTCTACGCATTTCGCGTTGCCCGGGGTGCACGGAGTCCCTCGCTCCGTATGCGGACACGGAGCCCGGACCGCCGCGACGCCCCGATTCGGCTCAATCGTCGTGAACGGGTACGGGGCCATCGGCACGTCGAGCAGCGTGAGTGCGT
>JASHYQ010000283.1 GCA_030042955.1 Thermoplasmata archaeon | reverse complement strand
GGTCGCATCCCCGTCCCGAAGGCGGCGCCCCCAGTCCCGCCACTCGGGCACCTCGGCGTCCGAGGCGCGTTGGAACAGCGCACCGTCTGGAGGCGGGGAACCCTCCCGGAGCTGGTGCAGCACCTCGGGAGTCACCGCCGCCAGCGCGTGGCGCGGTACTAGATGGCTGAACGCCCAGTGCCGGCCGAAGGCGAGCTCGGTGAAGTGCGGGGCATAGTGACCCCCGCCCACCCCGATAGCCACCCGGTCGGCCTCGTCCTCGGTCAGGTCTCGGAGCAGTTCCGCCACGGCCCGGGCGGCAGGATCGGCGACGTCGTGCGGGAGACTCTCCGCGATCTCGACGAAGAACGCCGGCTGATGCAGCAGTGGACCGTGATGGGTGGCCTCGTAGGTCGCCGGGATCCCGAGTGCCGCCGCGGGCTCCGCAAGCCCTCGGAGCGCGTCGGCCATGAGGCGGGCCGCCGGGGGCACCAGTCGGAAGGGTTCGCCTCCGACTTCTGCCTGGGGTCCCAGATTGCCCAGGGGATGGACGGTCAGACACGGGGTTCCGCTCTCGCTCCGGTGTCGAGAGGGGAAGACGATCGGAGTCCCCCGCAGCCGCGCAGGGAGCAGCTGCCCGAGGGACGAGTCCTCGACATGGAGGCCGGGCCGGCGGAGGAGCTCGATGTCGGCGGAGAGCCGTCGAACCGGACTCCCCTCGACGAAGTCGCCGCTGCTGGGTGGCGTACCCCAAGCTGCCCCGATCCGCTCGGCGATTTCGTCGGCAGCGGCAACCACCAACAGATACCGTGTCGGCACGGCGCGGCCCTGAAAGGGAGAGCCTGCCGGCCGCTTATCGTGACTGCCTGGAACTCGTGGGAGACGCGCGGCGAAGGCGGGCCCGATCGCGGACGCCCGGGAACCAGAAGCACTACTAGGACTTTGGGAGGGCCTCGGCGGGAGACCAGGGGGCCGGGGCGACGGATAACCCGCGCATAAGCGACTAAATAGCTGAAGGTCAATCGGCCGCGCTAGACCCTATCATGGCGACAACGAATGCTTCCGCCGTGGGCGCTGCGACCGAAGACCAGGTCCTGATTGCGGACTCATCGGACAAGCAGTTGCGGAGGGCGCTGTCCTTCCAAGACTTGTTCATGATTTCGTTCGGAGGCGTCGTCGGATCGGGATGGCTGTTCGCCGTCTCTTTCTCGGCGGCGATTGCGGGGCCCGCTGCGGTGATCTCCTGGATCATCTGCGGCATTTTCATGCTCGCAATCGCGCTCTGCTTTTGTGAGACGGCGTCCGCGTTGCACAAGACCGGGCAGCTGGTTCGTGGTCCACTCTATTCCCATGGCGGCTTTAGTGGCTACATCATAGGAACCGGGTACATCCTGGGCTCCATCACCGTTCCGGCCATTGAGGCCGAGGCGGTCATCACCTACTTTTCGACGGCCTACGGCTACAACTGGGTCGCATCCAACGGGCTTCTGACCAGCACCGGGACCGTCATTGCCGTCCTGCTGATGATTGGCTTCTTCATCCTGAACTATGTCGGGGTCCGCTTCCTCGGGTTGTTCAACTCGATTGTGACCTGGTGGAAGCTGATCATTCCGACGATCACCGTCATCCTACTGTTCGCCATCTTCCGTGCCAGCAACTTCACGATCAGCGGGTTCACCCCGTTCGGCTGGCCGGGCGTCTTCATCTGTATCCCCTCCGCCGGGATCGGATTCGCGTATCTCGGATTCCGGGGAGCGGCCCAGTTCTCGGGAGAGGCAAAGAACCCCCAGCGCGACGCGCCGCGTGCGATTATTCTGTCGATTTTCGCCGCGGTGATCCTCTACGTACTGCTCCAGGTCGTGTTCATCGGGGCGGTCCATTGGGTTGCCGCCGGAGTGGCACCCGGCAACTGGGCGGGACTGCTCACGGGTCCGCTGGCCACTGCGCCCTTCTACTATGAGTTCAAGTTTGCCGGAATAGCGTTGTTTACCGGATTCGCCTCGTTCCTGCTGGCCGACTCCGTGATCTCGCCTTCGGGGACGGGCTGGGTGTTCTTGGGGGAGGCGACCCGAGCCGTTTACGGCGTGGGTGCCGACGGCTTCTTCCCGCGCGGACTGCTGAGCATCCAGAAGCGCACTCGGATTCCTTGGGTCGCGCTGATCGCCACGACCGTCATCGGAGCGGTCTTCATCGCGCCATTCCCGGCTTGGCATCTGTTCGCCGACTTCGTGACGGACGCCTTCACGATCTCCCTCCTGAGCGGACCGCTGACTCTGCTGGTCCTGCGGAGGTACGCGCCGAAGATTCGGCGGCCGTTCCAGCTCCCGGCGGCGTTCTGGATCGGGGCCATCGCGTTTGTCGGCGGGTCTCTGGTCATCTACTGGTCCGAGTTCGGGGGCCTGTTCTACGTCCTGACGTGCGTGTTCCTGGTGCTGCCGGTCTTCTACTTCTTCTACGTCCCCAGGAACTTCGGGATCTCCCAGGGACGCTCGATCGCGATGGGGGTCGTCCAACTGATCCTGGTCATCGCCGTGACCGCGTGGGGATACCTCAACCTCTACATCGGGGACATCGTCTCGCTCACCCCGACCGAGCCCACGGTATCCAACTCCGTCCTCACGCAGCATTTCGTGATCTACTACGTCCTGATCCTGCTGGTTGTCTGGGGGCCAACCCTGCTGCTCCACCGGATGTCGAACGCGGACGGCAAGAAGATGGTCACGTCGGGCCTCTGGGTCCTGTCGTTGCTCTTCTTCGAGATGCTGCTGTCGTGGTTCTCGGTCCTCGGCACGTTCGGGTGCTCGCCCGTACCGTGCGGACCGCTGTCCTCCGCCTACATCCCCTTCCCGTACGACACGGCGATCATGGCGGTCGTGGCGTTCATCATCTACGTCTGGGCGATCCAGAGCGGGTACCGGACGAAGGACCTCGCCGAGGTGGAGACGCTCATGCTGCAGGAGGAGGGAGGCCCGTCCGGAATGGGCGGGATGTCCTCCCCGGCGGCGCCCAGCGTCTCCGCGCAGCCGGTTGTGGGGGACGGGTCGTAACCCTCACGCCGTCGGTTCCCGGGACCGGCAGCTCGGCGACGCGGCGCACCGGCAACGCCGGCCGGACGCCCGCGCGGGACCCCGCCCGAGGGGGCCGGGCTACCTAAGGCGGTAGAGTCCCCGCCCGCACTTCTCGCAGGCCTCGGTATCGACGTTGGGGCTAAACCGCGGGTGGGTCGGCTGGTGGCACCGGGGACACTCGAACCGGGGGACGGGGAACGGGGCTCCGGACTCGTCATGGAGCAGGTCCATGACGAGGGGCTTTCGGGAGGCCGCCGGCATCCCGTGCCCCTCCTCGAGTCGGTCCAGGATCCGCGAAAATCCCTCCATGGCGGAGACAACCCCGTCGACGCGGCCGGCGGTGCTATCGGTCGGGAGATTCAGCGTCGCCTCCGTACCGTAGATCGACACGGTCGGAAGTCGATGATTCGGGTCCGGTGATAGGGTCGCCCACGCACGCAGGACGGCGTGGACCTGGGGATCCCGG
>JASHYQ010000028.1 GCA_030042955.1 Thermoplasmata archaeon | reverse complement strand
GGGGACCTCTACGGAAAGCGACGTGTCCTCGCCGTGGTCCTCGGAGCCTACTCGATCGCGGTGGTCCTCGCTCCCTGCACTCCCCTCATCGCGGCCGGGCTCGGACTAGCTCGTGCCGAGGCCATCTATCTGCTGATCGGGATACGGGGCCTGCAGGGCCTCGGGCTTGCCATGTTCCCACTAGCCCTTGCGATGGTCGCCGAGAGCCTGCCTCGGGAGCGGGTCGCTCCGGCCCAGGGCCTCATCGCGTCCATGTTCGCGGCGGGAGCCGCCGCAGGGCTCGTGGGAGGGGCTTGGCTCATCCAGAACGCCGGCTGGCAGGTCGCCTACTCCTCCGTCGCGCCCTTCGCCCTGGTCCTACCCGTGCTGGCGATCGGCTGGCTACCCGACACCCGTGCGGGGACGGGCGGGGCTCTGGATCTCCCCGGAGCCGCCCTGCTCGGCGGGTCTCTTGCGTCCCTTCTGGTGGGGCTTACGCTCGGTCCCAGCTGGGGCTGGGTCGACTGGGCGAGCCGCTCGATCGGGCGCATCCCGTTCGGGGCTCCTGAGCTCTTTGGGATGGCCGCTCTCTTCGCGGTCCTGTTCGTCTGGCGGGAGCTCGTCGCCGAGGAACCGATCATCGACCTCGCACGTCTGGGCCAGCGGAACATCTCGCTGAGCTACCTCGGTGCCCTGCTCGTCGGGATCGGGCTCTTCACCGCGTTCGTGGTCCTGACGGTGCTCGTCGAGTTCCCGGTGGTAGGCCTGGGCGACAGTGTCCTCGCCTTCGGCCTCGCCAGCATTCCGACCACGCTGAGCATGTTCGTGGCCGCTCCTCTGGTCGGTCGCGGCGTGGCCCGGTTCGGTCCTCGACCGTTCATCCTGCTCGGAGGTGGGCTCTCGATGATAGGATTCCTGCTCCTGCTCTACCAGCACGCGACCTACGTCGAGCTGGTCGTCGAGGCGGTCCCGACCTTCGTCGGCCTCGTGACCGTGCTGGTCTCCGTGACGAACGTGATCGCGGTCTCTTCGCGCCAGGGCGAGACCGGCATCCACCTGGGAATGACCGAGATGTTCCAGGACCTCGGAGCCAGCGCAGGTCCCGTTCTGGTGGCGACGTTCCTCGCGACGTACACCCGGACCATCACCGTGCCCGGGGGGAGCTCAATCGCGGGCGGGGTCGACCTCACCGTGCCTAGCGGCTCTGCGTTCACGTGGATCTTCGTAGTGGGAGCCTGCCTGGGTGGCCTCCTGGCAATCATCGGACTCCTGCTGGAAAACTACCGGCTCGAACACCGCAGCACCATCCCGGCGGGCTCCTCCGACCCTACGCCGGGCCTTCCGGCAGAGTGACTGCGCGGTCCGCGGCCGGAAATGCTCCCTGAACTCGCTCCGGCAGCCACCGGTGCATGGTTTCCGCCAGCGACCGGTCCATGGCACCGACAGTCTTCCACGTTGGGGCTCTCCCACGCAAGCGCCGAACTCCACTTGCATCCCTTTGCGAACAATCCCCCGCGTGGGCAACCTCGGACTGCCGGGCGAGGGGTGGCTGAGGGCCCGGTGGCCGCGGTAGGACGACTCGTCCCAGCTGGCCGCTCTCGGCGCCGAACGTCGTCGGTCCTCCTAACGCGGCGGTGGGTCAGGGGGGCGCTGTGCCCACCCCGACCCGGAACGCTACGGGTGCACCCGCACATGGGTCGGCCTGGTCGACCCGTGGCGCCTCGATACGTCCCGAAGGCAGGTGCCCCCGGTCCAGCGACAGATTCCAATACTCTGACATGCTGCGCGCCTCTGACGCCATGACGCCTCCGGCAGCTCAGGGACCCCCTTACACGTCAACCCCGGGGGCGGCACCGGCACCACCGGGTGCCGTTCCTCAAGCCGGTGCCTTTCCCGGGTGGACTCCTGGCCAGGGCCCCGCTCCCCCACGTCCGGTGGTCCTCCCTCGCGGGGTCGACCTCGGCGTCATCGTCGTTGGGATCGGAGCGCTGCTCGTGTTCGTCGGTTTCCTTTGCGGCGCTGCCGCGGCAGGGCAGTTCGGCGTCTCGCTTTCGGCCTACCGGGGTTGGATGGAAGGGTTCTTCGTCATCACCGGCGTGGGGCTCCTGCTCGTGGCGGGCGGCTGGCTCTTCCGTACGGTGGTCCAGGCACGGTCCCGCTGGCCCTGAACGTTCGACGGTTCGCGTTCGAGCGACCGTACATCCGCGTGCTGGCGCCGGGTACCGATCGGGTGCTGATTCCCACCTTCCCAAGTGACGGACGGCAACGCGGTCAGCGCCCGCGGTGAACCGGGTTGGGAGCGAGAACCTGCCCGCTCGGGTACGGGGTCAACGTGCTGTCGGTGCAGCCACCGCTGCATCCAGCACGGATCCGATAGAGTCGATGCAGACGCCGTGTACTCGCCCGTCCGTCGGTCAAAGGGACGCTGGGACCGAGCTGCTGCAGTTCCCGGACACTCGAAGAGGGCGCTGGAGGTGACTTCCAGCTAAGGGCGGCGACGGGTCTCTCTGTCCCAGGGTGCCGTCCTAGCGACGAAACGGCCAGACCACCGGGACGTGTCACGGGAACCATGAACGCTTCGGAACCCCCGACATCGAAGGCTTACCGGGGCGCGGCCATGGAGGGGTTCATCGCCCGATGGTACGCTCGGACCCGTGGGACGGAGAGCCAGATCGCGGACTGGAGGCAGCAGGCAGAGCTCGCCACCCGAGACCTGCCTCCCGGCGCGGAGGTCCTCGAAGTCGCACCCGGACCGGGCTACTTCGCCGTCGAGATGGCGAGGCTGGGCCGCGTCCGGGTCAGCGCGTTGGACATAAGTCACACGTTCGTGCAGATCGTGGGCGAAAACGCTCGACGAGCCGGTGTCACCGTCTCGGTTCGGCAGGGAGACGCGTCTCGGATGCCGTTCCCGGACGCTTCGTTCGACCTCGTCATCTGTCAGGCGGCGTTCAAGAACTTCAGTCGCCCGCAGGCGGCGGTGAACGAGATGTACCGTGTCCTCCGGCCCGGAAGGATGGCCCGCATCCAGGATATGCGACGGGATGCCACGGACGCGGCCATCCGGAAGGAGGTATGGAGCATGAACCTTGGATTCCTCCGCGCCTGGATGACGCGGAACGCACTTCGCTCCCTACGGCGGAGAGCCTATTCAGTCGAACAGCTCCGAGGATTCGCCATCGCAAGTCCGTTCCGTGCCGGTGAGGTCGAGACGTCCGGGATAGGAGTCGAGCTCCGGCTGCGACGACCCCCAGCGCTCGACCGGCCTTAGCTCCCCGCGAACCGTGAGGCACCGGATCGACCTGGCGAGGCGCGTCATCCCGCCACCGCCACTGCGCCCCGACCGTAGAGAGATGGTCCACGGGGCGAGGCGGCACGAGGAGGAGTTCTGGATCTGAGCCCGGGAGCCCTATCCTGCGTCCCTGCTTCGTCAGGGAAGGTCGGGGAAGGCATGCGTTCCGTGCATGATGGCCGCACCCGCCCTCAGGGCAGCCGCCACGGTGACCACCTCGGCCATCTCCCTGTCCGACGCGCCGGCCTCGCGGGCCCTCCTCGAGTGGATCTCGATGCAGTACGGGCACTGCGTCGTGAACGCTACGGCGCACGCCATGAGCTCCTTGTACTTCACGGGAATCGCACCGTCGGCCAGGGCGGCCCGATCGAACGCCGAGAACGTCTTCATCGCATCCGGCGCGTTGGCTTCGATGGTCTTCAGCCGCCTCAGGTGCTTCATGTCGTACATGACGACTGGCTCAGGCCCCGGAACTTAATACTCCACCCGCGGCTCAGCGTCGAGCTCGACCTCGTTCCCTCAGCGCAAGTCGAGCGGTCTCCCCCGCGGGGTCCGGGGGACGCTGACGAGGTCCGAGGTTTGGCGGCGGTCCGACCGCGGGCGTTATCGGCCCCCGGCCTCTCTGGGCGAGATGGATCGACCCAGGCCCTCCAGCATTTTCCGGGTCCTTCTCGGCGCAAAGGACCTCGAGAGGTCTCGCAGGTTCTATGAACGTCTGTTGCGCGTCAAGGGACGGCGGGTTGCGGAGGGTCGCATCTATCTCGACTGCGGCTCCGTGATTCTAGGCCTTCTGGACCGGTCCGGCGAAGACGATGCCGACTGGTCTGCCCCCGCAGAGGCCCTGTACCTCGCAGCCCAAGATCTTGAAGGGGTCCATCGGCGGGCTCGTCGATTGGGTTGCCTTTCCTCGGAGCTGCTCCATGGGGACCCTGCGAGCCCGATGGGGGAGATCGCGGTTCGTCCGTGGGGCGAACGGTCCTTCTACGTCGAGGACCCGGCAGGCAATCCCCTCTGCTTCGTCGACGCCACGACGCTCTTCAGAGGAACTCGAGGCCAGGTCAGGCGCCTGCAAGGGAACCTAAGGCGCGGGCGGCGGTCAAGCTGAAACCGCCGGGCAGGCGCTGGGCTCTGCTCAAGGCACCCGTTGGTCTCGTTAGGAGGGTGTAAGGAGTCTTGCACACAGGGGAGGCACCTTGGCCCCCTAGCCGCCGTCGCTTCGGGGCTCATGGGTTCGGCCGAATCTGAAGGGATTCGAACCAGTCAAAGGTGGCCGCACACGGAACGTGGCGGGTAGAGCATCACTCGACGCGATTGGATTGGATGGGTTTCAGGATAGGCCGTCGTTCTCTGCCGGTCCGCTACCGAGCTGGGCTTTTCGCGATACTGGTGGAGAGGCGGGACCGCCCCGGTCGATCCCTCCTTGGCCAAGCCCTTCCCAGTCGACACCTCGGTGGGGCCGGAGAGCTTCGTACGGACCTGTTCCCCGGCTCACGGATCGAAGCCGGTCGGTCCTAACCGACCACACATGAATCCCTGCGTAGCTTGCACCCGAGCTGAAGTATCGAAACATGACGGAAGACGGCGAGAAGGTGCCGTATCCCCCCTCCTTCTTCGATCAAAAACTGTTCCCCCGTCTGCCTTGGCTGACTGCGCGCAACGCGGCATACTTCCTCATCCTTTGGTTCACGGCCTTCTTCATAGGAAGCCTCGCCGTCAACAACCCATTCTTGAAATCTCCGCAAGCTACGGCTGCGCTCTGGGCGGGCGTCGGCTCCTCGTACCCGAGCTACTACTGGGTGGTGATGTACCTTCACGGTCTCAACGCGGGGCTGATGGCGCTCGCCGGGCTAGCCGCGGTCGCTCTGCTGGCACTGCCTTCGCTGCAGGTTCGACAGGGAGTCCTGATCGGGGCGCTGATT